>NZ_JBNQGD010000106.1:5575-24364 GCF_050436765.1 Arachidicoccus sp.
AATATAGAAAATTTTCCGACCATATCGGTAAATTTTCATGCGTAATGATTGCACCGGACGATGCAACTCTTATTACGGGTGTAAGTGAGGAACGCCGGAAGTTTTTAGATACCTTATTGTCGCAAATTTATCCGGATTATCTGGAACACTTAATCCATTACAACCGCATTTTATTGCAGCGAAATAGCTGCCTAAAAAATTTATTTGAGCAACAAAAGTCGCATGATGATTTGTTGGATGTGTTAGATGAACAATTGGCGCATGAAGGTGAAGCCATTCTCTCAAGAAGAAAGATTTTTGTAGAAGATTTTATTCCTTTAATACTGAGCCAATATCAGTCTATTGCCGACAAACAGGAGGCTGTTGACATTCATTATCAGACGCAAATGGCCGACGAAAATAAAATGCTGCAACTTTTAAAAGATAATCGTCAGCGCGATTTATTTGCACAACGTACAACTTCTGGTATCCATAAGGATGATCTATTATTCTTAATGAATGACCATCCATTCAAGCAATTGGCTTCGCAGGGGCAAAGGAAAAGTCTGTTATTTGCATTGAAGCTGGCAGAATATTTTTCTATAAAAGAAATAAAAAAGCACGCGCCTATATTGTTACTCGACGATGTTTTTGAAAAATTGGATGCCAATAGAATGATGAATCTTTTACAGAAAGTATGTAAGGATACAGATGCGCAGATTTTTATTACCGATACACACAAAGAAAGGTTAGAAGGAGCATTTGAAACTTTGCATCTAGATTATCAATTGATTGAGTTATAATGTTTATTATTTTGCAGAAAATAGTTTTAACCCCCCTCAAAATTATTACTCGAGCAAAAACCTTACTTTTGCTCAAATTTATTTCACAATATGTCAACAGAAGCAAAAAATATGTCTACAGGAATTGAAAAAATTGACTTTAACCTGCCATATAAAGTAGCAGATATCAGCCTCGCTCAATGGGGTCGTAAGGAAATATATTTAGCAGAAGCGGAAATGCCAGGCTTGATGAGCTTGCGTAAAGAGTATGCCGCAAGTCAACCATTGAAAGGCGCACGCATCGCCGGTTGTTTGCACATGACCATCCAAACAGCTGTGTTGATAGAGACCTTGACTGCCTTGGGGGCCGAAGTTCGCTGGAGTTCTTGCAACATCTTTTCAACACAAGATCAGGCTGCAGCTGCTATTGCTGCGACAGGTGTTCCGGTTTTCGCTTGGAAAGGCGAAACGCAGGAAGAAGCAGATTGGTGTATTGAGCAAACTTTATTCTTCGGAAGTAAAGACAAACCCCTGAATCTTATTTTGGATGATGGTGGAGATCTAACCAACATCGTTTTAGATCAATATCCTGAGCTGGTTGCGGGAATTAAAGGTCTTTCTGAAGAAACAACCACCGGTGTTCACCGTTTATACGAACGCATGCAAAAAGGTACTTTACCAATGCCTGCTATTAATGTAAATGACTCTGTTACCAAATCTAAATTTGATAATAAATATGGCTGTCGCGAATCTTGTGTAGATGCGATTCGTCGCGCTACAGATGTAATGATTGCCGGAAAAGTGGCAGTAGTTGCAGGTTTTGGCGACGTGGGTAAGGGCTCGGCTGAATCACTACGTGGTGCAGGCGCAAGAGTAATCGTTACCGAAATTGATCCTATCTGTGCTCTACAGGCAGCAATGGAGGGTTTTGAGGTGAAGAAAATGGCCAGTGCAGTGAAAGAAGCCGATATTATTGTTACCACTACTGGTTGTCGTGATATCGTCACTGAAAAGGAATTTAGGCAGATGAAAGACAAGGCTATTGTTTGCAATATTGGTCACTTCGATATTGAAATTGACATGGCTTGGTTGAATAAAAATTATGGGTCTACTAAAAATACCATTAAGCCTCAAGTAGATTTATATACAATTGATGGAAAAGACATCATTCTACTGGCGGAAGGCCGTTTAGTTAATTTGGGTTGTGCAACAGGACATCCTTCTTTTGTGATGAGTAACTCCTTTACCAATCAGACCCTGGCTCAAATGGAATTGTGGAATAATACAGATGCTTATGAAAATAAAGTATATGTATTGCCAAAGCATTTAGATGAAAAAGTAGCCAGGTTGCACTTAGCAAAAATTGGCGTTGAGTTAGATATTCTTACCGATGTTCAGTCCACATATTTAGGATTACCTAAAGATGGCCCATTCAAGCCGGAACACTATCGCTATTAGGACGGGACATGACTAAAAATAATTCCCCCGCGTATTTAAAAATGCCCGGGGGATTTTTATGTTATATGCAGCGTCCTTCCTATGCTTACTTTGATCGATTTAAGTTGATGCCAAGAGAAATATTTCTCCACTTGCAGGCATTAGGTTATCTGTTCTATCTTTAAAATAAAGTGTTTCCATATCACGGGTTGATGATGTTCTTACCTCTTTAAATCCTGCGTCGAAGCCCATTTTAACTATTTCCTGTGGCGTAAAAAAACTGACGAAGGGAGTTCCCGCTTCCTGTGCCCCTTTGTTGGCGATGTCCTGCATGGGTTTGTCTTGTTCATCGAGCATATCAAAGGGAAGATAGAATGTCATTGCAAGTGTTGAACCTTTAGCAAGGCCGGCAATTAGCTTTAAAGTTTTGGCAATAGTTTCTTTAGTAAGGTATAGGCTTACACCCGTACAAGCAACAAAAGTTCTTTTAGTAATGTCGAATCCTGATGTTAATAACGCTTCCCACCATGAGGAGACTTCAAAATTGACTGGAACAAAATGTAAATATTCGGGTATGCCAAACCCCCTTTCAATTAATCGCTTCTGCTTCCAAATTAAGGTCTCCGGTTGGTCAATTTCAAATAACTGAATCTTGGAAGCCAAGTCGGGATTTCGCTGGGCGAAGCTGTCCAGTCCTGAACCAAGAATAACATACTGACAAGCCCCATTTTCAATTTGTTGACTGGCGAGGTCCTCGATAAAGCGGGCACGTGCGACAATGGAGGCTCGAAGGCGTTTGGTAAACTTCATATCGGGACGCTCCTGCCATCCTGCCTGTGGCGCTATTAACTGAAGACCTATTTCATCTTTAAGGATGGAGGGCGGTGCATCTATTTGAACATGTAGGGCTCTCCACAATGCGGTTCTTGAAGCTGTATTATTGGGTTCCTGATTCATTGTTTATTATTTTATGTAAGCTTATTCTAAATAGGGGATAGGATAGATACCATCTAAATAGTGACAACGCTGTTCAACGGTTCATTTTTTCGTTCCCCAATCTGCTGACGCCACATAGCGTAATACAATCCCTTTTCTTCTAATAACTGATGATGATTGCCTGTCTCCACAATATTTCCTTTCTCTAAAACATAAATTCTGTCGGCATACATAATGGTCGAAAGCCGATGTGCTATCATCACGGTTATATGTTCTTTCTTGTCGGTAATATTTTTGATGGTCTTAGAGATCTCCTCTTCTGTAATGGAGTCTAATGCAGAAGTCGCTTCGTCAAAAATCAATAATTTGGGTGAGCGTAGTAGCGCACGCGCAATAGATAAACGTTGTCTTTCTCCGCCTGAAAGTTTCAAACCGCCTTCACCAATTACTGTATCCAATCCTTTGTCCGCTCTCACTAAAATATTTGACCCGGCTGCTTTTTGTAAGACATCCTCAATCATCTCATCGGTGGCAGCAGGGTTTACAAATAGAAGGTTTTCGCGTATAGAGCCGGAAAACAATTGTGTATCCTGTGTTACAAAACCAATTTGATGCCGCAGTATTTCAAAATCAATAGAGTCATCAGCAAAATCATTATAAAAAATCTTACCTCGAGTTGGATGATACAGACCGACCAAAAGTTTTACGAGCGTTGATTTACCGGCTCCCGATGGACCTACAAAAGCGATCGTTTCACCTCGTTTTACCTCAAAAGAAATCTCCTCCAATGCCGGCTTGGTAGCTGATTGATGCTTAAAGTTTACACCCTTAAATCTTAAGTCGTGAATACCATGGATTTTCGCCGGATGTGGTGGCTGGTATTCTACATCACGTTTCATCAATTCTTGAAAATTTATCATCGAAGCTTCTGCTTCTCTGTAGGACAATATGATATTGCCTAACTCTTGCAAAGGCCCAAAAATAAAGAAAGAATAAAACTGCATCATCATTAACTGGCCGACTGTAATTTTATCTTTGAATATAAAGAACAGTAAAGAGAACATAATGCATTGTTGCAGAAAATTGACGAATGTTCCCTGCATAAAACTGATGGATCTTAGACTTTTTACTTTTTTTAATTCGAGTCCTAAGATTTTCATCGTCGTGTCATTCAGCCGCTTGATCTCTTGATGGGTAAGTCCCAGGCTTTTCACCAGTTCAATATTGCGCAACGATTCGGTGGTAGATCCGGCTAAAGAATTAGTCTTATTCAATATACTTCGTTGAATGACCTTTATCTTTTTACTCAAAAAACTAGTAAGAAAAGATAATACAATGGCGCCCACCAGATAAATTAAGGGCAACATCGGGCTCAGTCTATAAGCAACAATGACAACAAATACGAGGCCTACGAGTGTCGCAAAGAGTACATTGATGAAGTTGGTGATAAATTTTTCACAATCTAATCTTACCTGTGTAAGTACAGATAAAGTTTCGCCGCTGCGTTGGTCTTCAAAGTCTTGATAAGGCAGCCTCAACGCGTGCTGTAAGCCATCCGTATAAATTTGTGCACCAAATTTTTGTATGACTACATTGACCACATAATCTTGAAAAGCTTTTGCGATACGTGAGGCCATGGCCGCTCCAATAATCATTAACAGGCCAAGAACAACACCATGAAAATATTTACTGCTTTCACCGGCTGCTCTAAAGGTTGCTGCTTTGTTGGCATAAGGATCGATTAACAAGTTCCCCAAAATGTAAGGGTTAAGCAAGGAGAAAATTTGATTTACCGCCGCCAATAGGAGTGCGATTAAAATTAACCCTTTATATCTGCTGAGATACTTAATTAAATGCTTCATAATAACTACAAAAATAACTTTTATTTCTACGCTTTTGTTCAATAAATCAATGCAACTTACTGTCGGGAAGTATAGTAACGCTCCGACTTGTGGAAAACAAAATAGTGAACTGATTTTTAACCAGTTCACTATATATGAGTAAAATAATATTATGTTAAGCTGCTAGTAATGCCATCTTACAAAAGCCTCCATAGCTGCATATTGTGTTAATCCTAAATGTGCGTAAAGTTGTGCCGTATTGGTGTTACGCTCTTCGGCACGTTGCCAGAATTCACGGCTATCACTGCCTTGAAAAGGAACCGAATCTTTTTGTGATTGATGTATGAAAATACCATAGCGTTTTTTCCTTACTTGATCCGGGCTCATAGGAATAGCCATTTCTATCTCGGTAATGTCCCATTCTTGCCAAGCGCCTTTGTACAACCAAAGCCAGCAGTCTTTAAGCCATTCGTCCCCGGCTTCTTTTAATCTTCTCAAACTTTCAAATACGACTTCTAAACATACTTTATGTGTTCCATGTGGATCAGCTAAATCGCCTGCACAATAAACCTGTTGCGGTTTAATCTTACGAAGCAATTCGATCGTAAGTAACACGTCATCTTCTCCCATCGGCTTTTTCTGGATAGCGCCTGTTTCGTAAAAAGGTAGGTTCATGAAGTGGATCTGCTCATCTTTCAGACCCACATATTTCGCTGTTGCTTTTGCTTCACAACGGCGAATCAATCCTTTTACAGAGCGTATTATAGGCGTATCTAATTCATTTTTCTTCTTATCGGCAATGAACGATTGTGCCTCCGCTAATATCTTTTTGCTTTCAGTGGCATCGGTACCAATCAAATCCTCAAAGCCTGCGGCGAAGTCCAAAAATCGCGTTACAAATTCGTCTGTAACAGCAATATTCCCACTCGTTTGATAAGCGACATGTACATTATGCCCTTGATCTTGCAAGCGCATAAAAGTACCCCCCATAGAAATAATATCGTCATCAGGGTGTGGAGAGAAGATTAAACAAGTTTTTGGATAGGGAGTGCTTCTTTCCGGATGTTTTTCTATAATCACATTTGGCTTACCGCCGGGCCAGCCTGTTATGCTGTCGCGTAACATATAATAAACCTGAAGGTTTATTTCGTATGCATCGCCTTTCTCCACCAATAAATCACCCAAACCATTTTCATTATAATCTACGTCTGAAAGACTCAAAATTGGTTTTTGCAATTTTAATGACATATTTACTACAGCGCGTTTGATCATTGCGTCGGTCCATTCGATGCTACTAGACAACCAAGGTGATTTAAAGCGAGTTAAGTCATTCGCTGCCATTTCATCTATCACAAATGTACAATCGTCATGCTGCTGTAAGAAGCTAGCAGGCACTTGATCGGTAATTTTCCCCTCTACTGACTTTGCAACGATGGAGGCTTTGTTGCCCCAAGCCATTAATACTATTTTTTTTGCTTTAAGAATGGTATTCAAACCCATACTAATAGCAAGTTTCGGGACTTTAGAAAGGTTCGCAAAATCGCGACTATTTGCAATTCTTGTGGAGCTCTCTAAAACCAATAAACGCGTTTTAGACAGAATGCTTGAACCAGGTTCATTAAACCCAATATGGCCATTATTACCAATACCTAATATTTGAAAATCAATTCCTCCTGCTTTTTCAATTGTTGTTTCATATTTTTCACAATATTTCCTTATTTCTTCTTTGGGCCATTCCCCATTTGGGATGTGTATGTTAGCCGGATCAATATCTACATGATTAAAAAGATGTTGATGCATAAATGACCAATAGCTATTAATAGAATCTTTCTCAATCGGGTAATATTCATCCAAATTAAAAGTAATCACATTTTTAAAACTGAGATTTTCTTCTTTGTGGAGTCGTACTAATTCCGCATATAACTTAATAGGAGTAGAGCCTGTAGCGAGCCCTAATACACATTGCTCATTTTTAGACTGTTTATCTTTAATGAGTGCAGCCATCTGATTGGCTACTTCAATTGCACCATCGGATGGTGTCGCAAAAATTTTTACGGAAATTTTCTCAAAAGAGTCGGCGAGATTCATAAGGATATTTTATAATGAAAGATTTTTGGAGCCGTAAAGATAATTTAAATATTAATAAAGGTTGATATCTGTTGCAAACGTTTGCGCTATGTTCCTATTAATTTTGGCGATGGAATAGGTAATTTTTTAAGAGGAATAGTCTTTATATTTGAAGCTAAATTTCACGCGATGAGTTATTGCACTTTTGTCCAATCTATTACAGAAAAAAAAGATTTAATTCATAAGAATTATCACGACAATTATTATGGATTTCCTATCGAAGATGACGATGAATTGTTTGGCCGATTGATTATGGAAATCAATCAAGCTGGGCTTTCCTGGACAACCATCTTAAATAAGGAACAAAACTTTCGTAAGGCTTATCATCAGTTTTCTATAAAAAAAATAGCAAAATATGGGGAGAAAGACTTTGAAAGACTAATGAATGATGCCGGTATTATTCGAAATAGGTTAAAAATAAATGCTGCGATCGAAAATGCCAAAATAATTCAGTTATTGCAAAAAGAGCACGGTTCATTCAAAAAATGGATAGACCACCATCACCCAAAGACAAAGGAGCAATGGACAAAGTTGTTTAAGAAAACTTTTAAGTTTACCGGTGGTGAAATTGTAAATGAGTTTTTGATGAGTACAGGATACTTATCTGGTGCACATGATGCGAATTGTCCGGTTGGGAAAAAATTGAGAAAAAAGAAGTTGGATGAAAAATAATTTTATTTGAAATAATGCATATATTTAATGTTAAAAATACATTTCTATGCAAAATGAAACTATTAAAATAGACTCTACCGGAAACCCGGCTGCGCTCGGTTTACTTGGTTTTGGTATGACGACGGTTTTACTTAATGTACACAATGCGGGCTTTGTACCTATCAGCAGTATGATATTGGCAATGGGTATTTTTTATGGCGGCATTGCGCAGGTAATTGCAGGAATAATGGAGTGGAAAAAAGGCAATACTTTTGCCTGTACAGCCTTTATATCCTATGGATTCTTCTGGTTGACATTTGTAGGATTACTAGTGTTGCCTAAAATTGGTTGGTGGGACGCCATACCTGAAAGTGGCAATACATTGGGTGTTTATCTTTCAATGTGGGGATTATTTACATTAGTGATGTATGTGGGAACTTTTAGGCTCAATAAAGCATTACAATTTGTTTTCGGCTCCCTAACAATTCTGTTTATTCTGTTGGCTTGTGCAGAGTTTTCCGGAAATGAAATGATTGGCAAAATTGCTGGCTACGAAGGAATTATCTGTGGACTATCGGCTGTTTACGCTGGTTTGGCACAAGTACTGAATGAAGTTTATGGAAAAGTTATTTGGCCTTTGGGCGTGGTAACAAAAGATTGATGACCTCACTGATTTACATTCATTGCCCGTATATTTTTAGAGATATTAGAAGGTTCAAAATTTTTATAAAAAGGAGCGTCCACCCATCCATCGCCTTAGCGTGGATGGGATGTAGGCGACAAACAAGGTCGAAAAATACTGTCTGGTTTAGGAACTAACCAGAACAATAAACAAAAACGGAGTAGAGCGTTAACATTATTAGGTAAGTCTGCGACCTCTGAAGTTCAACCCGTCGGCTCTGCCGTGGGTGGTGGTTCACAACGCCTTCAATTGCATTTGCTTTCATAATTTTTTTTGAAAACCCAGATACTGTTTACTTTAATCGTTTTCTAAAATTTTATCGATAATTTCATCTAAAAAAATTTCATTTTTGTTGATAAATAATAATCCTGCCTGTTTAAGATTCTCGATGTTATTGGTTGTGGCGTCATCCATATCAGAAAGTGCTTCGCCTAAAGCGGGCTTCAGTCGGTAATAATCTTGTTGGTCTCTTGGCTTAAGCGTTTTATATATTTGCATCAACTGATAATCAACTGTTTCTGCATTGGCGGACATTAAAATATCAATAATAGGACTAAGCCATTTCAATTCGCCCGCGTCTTTAAAATCTTTAAAATAATAGGGCTTTTCCACACTTCCTGTACCCAGTGAGACAATCATCATGTCTTTTGCCGATGGGAATTTTGGTTTATCAGGCCTGTTTAAAATTTTTGAAAAATCTATTTTACGCACCTCGGCATAGGCACATAAAGCAGGATTATTAGCAAACATACCGCCATCAATTAATGAAAATTTCTGGCCGGATTCAGATTCAATAGAAGCAGGTTCAAAGTAGGTAGGAGCTGCAGAAGTTGCTCTGGCGACATCTTTTACTTTAAAGTTGTAGATTGGATCATTTGCTTCTGCACTGTTAAAAAAATGAGCATTTCTTTCAGTGATATTATAAGAAGTAATAAGGCAAGGTTTTATAAATGTTTGTAACATTTCTTCTCCAAAGAAAGATTGTAAATTATCTATCAACGAGAAGTTATTGTATTTTTCATCTATGAAGCCGAATCCAGATAAAAGTTTATGTGTAAATGTCTGATGAAAAATGGCACTTCCTTCTTTTAAATACATATCTAGTGCTTCTTCAGCGGAATATTTTGCTCGCCCGGAAGTGCCTTTTTGCATAAGGTAACAACAGGCCAAAATGCCGCCCGTGCTGGTTCCGGCAATAAAATCGAAATAGTCCCCAATTTTTTTGCTACTGTCTCCTTTCCTCTGCAGTTGTGTTTCCATATATCGGAGTATGACACCGGGAATGATGCCTCTGATTCCCCCTCCATCAATTGATAAGATCCTAATCTTTTTCATAAGGAGTTTTTATAAACGGAGCGTAAAATCATCCATCTTTACTGGATGGGATCTACGCGACCAGTTGTTTTTAATTTTTTTTGTCTACTTATATTAAATAGTTCATTGAGATATTGGTAAATTAGGCTAAGAAGAAAAACTGTTCTTCTTATAAAACCATCAACATAATTTAAAAATTTTGTGCAAATTAAGTTCAGGTCAGGGACTGACCGTAGAGCGTGTGGAGTCGTCCTGGACAACAAACGGTAAGGTTTGGAAAGGAGGCTATGGCACATGAAAAGCTCCATATTTGATGTCAATGCTTGCATTCACTTTGATTTTGAAACCCATTGGTCTTGAATGAATGGTTCGTTCACTAAAGTTACAATTATTATTAAAAATGACCTTAATGTTTATTGTCCCCGCTATTGAGCTGGCATGCGTGCTTTTTGTGCAAGGTTTTAATCTTCGAATTTTAGATGACAAAAGTGAGAGAAAACGATCTGGCAAAAGTTAGTTGTCTTCGTGTCGGAGGCTGAGCTATAAAAAAACAATCACTACAGGTGGACTAGTTTTGGTCAATCCTTTTACTTTTAAAGAGTTGCAAACAAGAAGCGTATAATATGAAATGCCATCGTCGGCTTCGAGGACGATAGTTGCGCCAATATATGTCATAAGTGTCAATTGGTTTGTTATATATCCGAAAGTATATGAGGAAAAAAGTAATGAACGGTACTCTATAGATTTTTCAGGTACCATTGCAGATGCTATATTACGCGCTGATTCTTCTGGTATTCTGACGTTTAAGCAATAATGCCATTGCTCAAAACATATTTCTCGATTCTAAAATCTCAAATCCTACTACACATTCCTTACCTTTGCGCTTCGAAAAAAGATAGAAAATGTTAGTAGGGTTAAATAATGTAACTTTTGAATTTGGCGCGCGTGTCATTGTTTCTGATGCCACTTGGCATATACACGCTGGCGATCGCATCGGTTTGATTGGTTATAATGGCACGGGCAAATCTACCTTGCTGAAGGTGATTGTAGGTCAATATTCTCCGAGCGTGGGTACAGTTGAGCAAAGTAAGAGCACCACGATTGGTTATCTGCATCAGGATTTACTGAGCTTTGACACTAACGAAAGCATTTTGGAAGTGGCAATGGGTGCTTTTGAGCGTGTTCGTTTTTTGGAAAAAGAAATTGAACGCCTCAGCAATGAGTTAGAACAAAAGGAAGACGAGAAATTATTGGAGACATTTACCGATTATCTGCACGAAATGGATGTATTGGATGGTTACAATATTCAATATAAAACCGAAGAAGTGTTGCATGGGCTTGGATTTAGCAATGAAGATATTGGGAAGCCTTATAAAATATTTAGTGGGGGCTGGCGTATGCGTGTCTTATTAGCTAAGATGATCTTGCAACAGCCCGATGTTCTATTGCTGGATGAGCCTACCAACCACTTAGATTTGCCTTCCATCGAATGGCTGGAAAAATACTTGCAGAGCTATAAAGGAAGCGTAGTGATCGTTTCCCATGATAAGTTTTTTTTGAACAGAATGGTCAATAAAATTGTAGAGTTGTATCAACAGCAACTACATATTTATACCGGCAACTACGAATTTTACGAAGCAGAAAAAGAATTGCGTATAGAAATGCAACAGCGGGCTTACGAAAATCAACAAGAATATATTAGAAGAGAAGAGCGGTTTATTGAACGCTTTCGTGCCAAAGCGACCAAGGCTGCACAAGCGCAATCGGCAATGAAACGACTGGATAAAATTGACAGAATAGAACAGGTAGAAATTGAAAGGCCCAACTTGCGCATCAATTTTCAGATAGATAAACAGCCCGGGAAAATTTTGGCCACCCTTAAAAATGTATCTAAAAGTTTTGGCGAAAACATTATTGTAAAGAACGCTTCTGCTGAAATTGACCGGGGTGATAAAATCGCTTTAATTGGCGCTAATGGTAAAGGAAAATCTACTTTATTACGCATTATTGCCGGTGCGGAAAAGTTCGAAGGGCAAAGGGTTTGGGGGCATAATGTAGAAGAGAGTTTTTATGCGCAGCATCAGCTGGAAAGTTTAAATTTAGACCACACTATTCTGGAGGAGATGCAGCTTTGCGGTAGTGGTAAAACAGATATTGAATTGCGTAGCATGTTAGGGGGTTTTATGTTTGGCGGTGATGATATTGATAAAAAGATAAAAATTCTGAGTGGTGGAGAAAAAGCACGTGTAGCCTTGGCAAAGGTAATTGCCAGCAAATCTAACTTTTTAATGCTCGATGAACCGACCAACCACTTGGATATGCATTCGGTAGATTTATTAGCCCAAGCTCTGAACAAATACGAAGGCAGTTTGATTTTTGTGAGCCACGATAGATATTTTATCTCTAAAACAGCCAATAAAATTTGGGAAATCATTGACCACGAAATAAAAGAATTTAAAGGGACTTATGCAGAATACATGGATTGGAAAGAGCTGATGGCAAAACGAGAAAAGGAAAATGCTGTACCGGAAAAAAAGCTCCCTAAAGAAGTTGTAGCGGTGACGAGACCTGAAACCAAAAAACAGGAACCAGTAAATAATAATCTAGACAGGGATCAAAAAAAAGAGTTACAAAAATTCCAACGCCAGCTAGAAAAGCTGGAAGAACAAATCAATCAGTTTAGCCAAGAAAAAGCAGCGATAGAATCGGAAATGACAAATCCGGAGATATATGCCGTAGCTGACAGATTTCAGACCTTGGAAAAAAGATATGCTACTGTATTAGCTGATTTCTCTAATGCTGAAAAGGAATATGAGTCGGTATTCGAAAAAATAATGGTTTTGGAAAGCCTATAGTTCAAAAGTCCTCTATATTACTACGCTTCGACCTTATCTTCGACGAGCTATTTAAAAATTAAATTTCAGACGGAAACGTATACCCGAAGTGGAAATATTAGTGTGATTTAAATAGCTGAAGCGCCAAATATAATCGACACGAAGCACTTTGAGAATATTATAGATACCTACGCCCGCTTCAAAGTAAGGTTGCTTTTGAAATGCATAAGTACTCGGTTGGCCATCAGTCATAGGGAATGCCATTTGACTAGTATTGATTGCCGGGTTATTTTCATCCCGCAATCCACCGTACATCGCTTTACCTTCTATCACACTGCGCCACTTTAATTTTTTAATTAAAGGAATTTTGTTCAAAATATATCCATTGAAATAATGGTCGACCATCAGGCTCGCATAATGATCGGTTACGAATTCCATAAAATTCATCAAATTAAAAGACTCTAAATTGTAGGCGTAAGTTTGGTTAGCATGTGCCAGATTCAATAAAGGGAAAGGCAATTTTCCAATAACATATCCGCCGTCAAATGTGACATCAGTGTAGCCAAACTGCGAAAGATAAAAGCGTTTAAAGATATTTGCTTCAATATTTTGATAATTATAATTCCCATTAAGTAACCCTTTTATGCCTAATAAATATCTTAATTCGAGGACAGGGTATTTATTCACCAAAGGCACGCGATAAGCTTCATTTTCATAAAAAACTTCGTGAGGTGCATAGCGTAAATCTATCCCTATTTCTCCGGAAGTAATACTGGTGACTTGCTTAGCCGGAGTATTGTTGGTTGCTGGATAATTGAAATAAAGATTGCCTGCTGGAGATTGTTGCCAATATTTCAAATCGACATTGTAGGAAAAATGATTGGCAAACTCCTTTGTATAATCTAGGCGAAAAATATTGTTGTAGGTATATTTATCATTTGTACCGCGTTTAAAGGAATATAAGAAGTTGTCATCCTGAACAAACTGTAATTCCTGCCCAGGTATTTTTGTGTCATGTAAATAGCTGGCTTTTATAAAATGTTGTGGAAAAATATAAGTGGGTTTATGTGTAAAAGAGTAGGTAGCGCTTCCAAAATATTTCCATTTCTGATCGGTGAACCCGTAAGCACCATAACCCTCTAAATAATAAGAGTGGCTGAATTTTGGAGTGGTTCGACCACCTAATCTAGCGCGTGATCCTTCCACGGGGTTAAAACTATAAAAAGTATTAATCGGGCCTATTTCTAGTGGACCAGCTTGTTTGTAGCCTGTGGTAACAAAAGAAGTCCAATCCATCGCGGTTCTAAAAGATTTCATCTTTTGTAAACTATCGATGTTTTTTATCACTTTAGATTCAGCCGCCGATAAATTTCCGATACGGCTATTAGCCCAAAATGTTGGAGGCTTGTTATTCGCAGAATCTTGTACCACTTCCGTGGGGCCATTGAAGGTGCCGGCAGGAATTGTCACATTGGTTTTAAAATTATCATAGGAAACCAGACGTTCACTGAATACACCTAGGCCTTTTTTAAATACACCAAAACTGCCTATCAAATCACTTTTTATTAAAAGATATTTTCCATCAGGTTGTTTTTGATAATCTAATGAAATGCTTAATTGTTTTAAAAGATTAAGGTTGATTTTATTAGGAGAATATAAGTTGATTTTTTCTACCGAATAATGTCCGTCCAGGGTAACATATAAATTGCCTCTGAAAAGGATATTCTGTGAATTGCGTGGGAAAAAAGACATGTGCACTAATTTATTGCCATTTTTCTCTACAGTATCGACAATAAAAAATCGGTAAAATGCTGGTGCCGAATTGGCAATTGGACTTAAGAACTGTGTACCAAAAAGGGGAATGTCATTATCGTAAATATTGACGTCTTGATAAAGACTCGCAAGGTATTTGCCAATACCCCGCGTATCGAAATATTCGCCAAAGTTTACCCTGTTTTTGCCGATAATAATTTTTTTAGTCTTAGTGGGTGACTTTTGATAATAGTTCTCTGAACTAGTTTCATCTAAATAGATAGGCATCAATTTCTCTCCTGGCACCTTAGTGGTGTCGACATTATTCAATAAAAATTGATATTGCTTGAAGTATTTCTTATCCGAAATCTTTTTGGGGAAATTACTTACAGATAAAACCATTTTTTCATATTCACTATATTTAGCCGTATTGTAAGCAGTCATTTTGTTTTCATCTCTGTGGGCGATTATCTTTTTTATCAGCTCAACAGCTGGGTTGTCTTTATTTCTGTATTTCTCTTTTTTTTCTTTTACGACTACGTCTTGTAATTTGTCGGAAGTTGGTAAGAGTTTTACATTCACTGTTTGCTCTTTTATATCGAAGTTTATCTTTTCGGAAAATGTTTTATATCCAACATAAGTATACTGTATGTTTGGATCTTTTGAAACGATTTTTGAAGCAATAAGGCTATAGTGTCCTGTTGAATCAGTCAATACGCCAAACGAACCCTTAAAGAAAACACTCACATTAGGAACGGGTGCGCCACTAAGAGAGTCGTACACATATCCTTTGATAAGAATTGACTGAGCCTTCCCGCAAAAACTGAGGATTATAAATAAAGCTAAAGTCAGAAAATGTTTTTTGGGAAAGTGGGTCAAGTGTATTTTCATCGGAACGTATCTATTAAATACGCATTTATATTACTAAAGAATAAATAAATTATGCTTAATCACTATATAAATACAATTATCGACAAAATTGTAGGGTAATGAAAAGCTGCTGCAAAAGTAATAAACCTCCTCGTAGAAACAATCAGATAAATGTTATAAGTTAGTTTACAAAAATGACGTTGTCATTTTCTCAAGCATAGAAACGGAGTTATAAAGAAATAATATTTTGTTAATTACCTCTTCAACCACCGCATCCGGGCAGCTAGCACCGCTGGTAAGTAAAATTTTTACAGGTGATTTCACAGGTAAGAAGTTATTGACGGTGGTTATTTCTTTTGTTTTCCAGTTGCAGGTTTCTATTTGATTTTTTGAAATAATTTTTTCTGCACTATTAATAAAATAGGTGGAAAATTTCTCGCTACACAATTCTACCAAATGCGAGGTATTGCTGCTATTATAGCCACCCACAACAATTGCGAGGTCTGCTTCGATATTTAACATGCCACTAACAGCCGACTGATTGTCGTTGGTGGCATAACATAAAGTATCGCGGGTGTCCGCAAAGTGTTCGCCAATATTTTCTTCTGACAATTGATAGTGTGTTTTAATTGTCTGTTTTAGAAAGTCCGATATAGCTTGAGTTTCACTCGCCAGCTGAGTCGTTTGGTTAACTACACCAATTCTTTTTAAATCTTTTTCGACAGAAAAGTTATCGGAATATTTTTCCTTGAATTGGATATAAAATTCTTCGGGATTTTTTTTATTTGTGATATACTGAGCCAGGGCCACGGCCTCTTCCATGTCATTTACAATTACTGTGGGTGTTTTCGCCGAAGCATGAGAAAAGGTAGCACGTGTTTCTTCATGGCGCGGTTTGCCATGTACAACTATGCTAAAGTTTTTGCGGGCGATTTGTTCGCTACGGTTCCACACTTTTTCTACAAAAGGACAAGTGGTATTATATTTTTCGGTAGGAATACCTTTTGCCTTTAATAATGCTTCTGTTTCTAAAGTGGTACCGAACGCCGGGATTACAACTATATCTTCTTTAGAAATATCTTCAAACGGTACAAGCTGTTTGCCGTAGGTATCCTGTAGAAACTTTACACCACGGCTAGCTAAATCCGCGTTTACCTGTGGGTTATGAATCATTTCACTTAACAAATAAATCTGCTTTCCGGGATTATCGTCAATGATATTAAAGGCAATTTCGATGGCATTTTCAACACCATAACAAAAGCCGAAATGTCTGGCTAAATATAATTGTACTACTCCAAAATCCAACAGGGTAGGAGAAAAGTCTTTTTTTAGTTTATCATCAATGCGCCGTTTATTTTTAATAGCACTGATTAAAGAACTGCGATATATATTAGGAACGTTAAACTGTTTCATAATTAGTTTTCTTCATTTTTATATGTTCTATTCCTGCCTCTAAATACACCTCACTTATTTTTTCAAAACCCAATGATTCGTAGAATTTTTGTAAATAAAGCTGCCCGCTTATTTTTATGTCCGTTTTTCCAAATAGGGCATAACACTCCTCAATGGATACCTCCATTAATTGTCTTCCAATATTTTTTCCACGATAAGTAAGGGAAACGGCTACCCGTCCTATAGACATTTCTTTATATGCCAGTCCGGGCGGTAACAATCTTGCATAACCACAGAGAATGTCTCCATCGTAAATCGATAAATGATAGGATTGTTGATCGCGATCATCTAAATCCAAATCATCACATCTTTGTTCTACATAAAAGACCTGATTGCGTATTTGTAAAATACGATAGAGTTCAATCAAAGAGAGTGCTTCGAATTTTTTGCAAATGAATTGTAAGGTCATGCTGCAAAAATAACTCAATAATTGTTACTATACTTAATGGAAAAGGAGATCTGCTTATAATCTTGATACATATACCAAAAAATCATTAGGTAAAATTTCAAACGTTTCTTCTTTTTTGAGTCTAAAGGTAATACCCGAGAAAAGTTGGTAGTAGTCTCCAGGTAGCTCATCATTTGTATAATTTATTTTTAATTTTTCCGAAGTGGAAAAGTTAAAAATAACCATCGCTTTATGGTTTTCTTTTTCAAGAAAGAAACCGTAGGCCTTATCATAGTCTTGAATTTCAGTAAATTGTGCATCGAGTTCGAAAGCTTTATTCTTTTTGCGGACAGCCAGCAAGGTTTGATAAAAATCCTGTAGCTGTGGTTTTGAATGTGATGACCAATCTATTTCGTCCTTATCAAAAAACAATAGACGTTTATAATTAGGAAGTTCTTGCCCGCTATATATTAAAGGTATACCAGGGAACAGGCAGCTAAATACGGCCAAGTTCTTGGCTAAAGGCATTCCATATTTTTCATATTCGGTTCCATTCCAGCTATTCTCGTCGTGGTTGGATGTGAAATATAATTTTTGTGCTTGTCGTGGTAGATCGCGATATTGTGATAAAGCCTCTTTTATATCAGGCCATTTATTGGCGTCTTTTACAAATGTTTCTGTCGCGTGCATCCAGCGCCAGGCATAAGTTGCGTCAAAGACTTCACTATAATTGTCTTGATCACATTCTCCCAGCCAAAACAATGACTTTATCGTTTCACAGGCGTTACGCGTTTTGTGCCAAAAATCTAAGCGTACCAAATGTGCCATATCGCAGCGAAATCCGTCAATATCGAATTCGCCTACCCAATATTTCATGGCCTCTATCATAGCGGTTTGCATTTCTTCGCTTTCGTAATTCAGATCAATTACATCGTCCCAACCATGTATTTCTGTAAAATCCCCCTTCGCATTTTTAATATACCAGCCATCATTTTTTGTCCATTCGTGTTGCCAGCCGGTATGGTTAGCCACCCAGTCAATTATTAATTTGAAACCAAGTTTATGCGCTTCGTTTACCAGATCTCTGAAATCATCTTTATTGCCAAATTCCGGATTAATTTCCACATAACTACTACAAGCATAATAACTGCCCAGCGAACCTTTTTTCTTTTCTTGGCTAATGGGTGTAATGGGCATTAACCAAAGTATTTCGACACCCATTTCTTTAAGTCTGGGAAGATGGTCCTGGAAGCTTTTGAATGTGCCTTCTTTGGTGTATTGTCGTATGTTTACTTCGTATATATTGGTGCCATTGCTCCAGGCGACAGCAGGGTATTGCGTACTCATCTATAGGAGAGGATAAAAGTAAAAAAGTAGGGTTATTCTTCGTCGCTAAAATTCATCATGCTGCCAATGAGGTCATTAAATCTAATTTGACCTTCAATAGTTTTTTTACTGATTAAAGAATGTGCTGCAAGTCCATGTAAAACAAATTCCATCAGTAAAGCATTTTCTTTTTCGCCAGCCTGTGGGAATAGCTTCTTTACTAAACCATACAAACCATCTACTTTGTATAGGTTATCAATACGTTCGCTGTCTTTCATTTCAACAAAAATATCGATTGAGTTTCCCTGATCGAACCACTGTATGATTTTTCTGTAAGGATTCTGCTCTTTAATTTCTTGAGATGCTTTTCCCGTGGGTGTTCGTTTGGAAGGAGTAGGGAAGTACTGTAAGAATTGCG
>NZ_JBNQGD010000107.1:0-1008 GCF_050436765.1 Arachidicoccus sp.
TAGCGTCAACCGCTGCTAACTTGGCTCTTTTGAAAACAATCCGAAAATGACGATGACAACTTTTGCCGAAATTTCTAATTTCGAACTTTCAGCAAAAGCCTGGCCGGAAGTAGCGTGATTAGCAGCATCCCCCACATTTTTCAAAAGTTTAAACCCTTAAAATTTTATTCTCCACATCATCGATTATAATAACTATGAGGATATCTGTGAGTGGATCCGCTATCACCCCGTAAGAGAAACCTTCGGTCGGGTGATAGCTCGTGCGCACTCACCAGATTTGCAATAAAACGCTGATTATTGTGAAGAATAAAATTTTCTCAGGCATTTTTGGTTCTCAAAGCTGATAGATAGAACAAATTATTTTCATACTTACTCATTTACTTGCTTCTACTCATCTATATGTTAAAAAAGAAGATTGGAGAATTCCGATGTAGCTATTATTCCTGTTTTGAAAGTTGTCATCGTCATTTTCGGATTGTTTTCAAAAGATGGCCAAGTTAGCAGCGGTTGACGCTAACAGCGTGTTTTCGAATCGAAATATTTTTATTACATCTTTTTAAACTTTAGAGTGAATTTGACGAGTACAGAATATGTATAATAAAGAAGCTAAGATAAATTGAATTTAAGATGAATTTAATCTCAGGTATCAATGTTCTAGCTGCGGGCGACGGAGGCGCCCCGTCAGCTAGTTAGTTCATATATTTCTAGAAAATCTGCATATATTTATTTCTTTCAATCAATTATCGGATAACTTATTAATTATTTTCTGGAAATAATTTTATAAAATCAATGGGATATCAGACGAGAAAGTTGAGTCTGTCATTAACGTCCACCTATAACACTAATTATTGGCTATAAAGAGTTAAGAAATCAGGCGAGAATGGGAAAATTTGACGATTTTTTGCCAAAGTATATTTGTGGCAGAAAAAAGTATTTTAAAAAAACAATAATTTATTTGTATACTGTGGTAATTTTCACTATTTTTAACATAAAATGCCCTTTTTCGGA
>NZ_JBNQGD010000108.1:0-2420 GCF_050436765.1 Arachidicoccus sp.
TTGTTTGCACCCATTTCCGGTAGAGAACTTATTTTGTATCCAGGTACCCCATCTCAACTCGTCAAAAAAGTTTACTCCTTCATTTGGAAATTCAACTCTACGCTCATCACGTATCCTTTCTCTAAAATTATTTTGAGAACTCACATAGGTAGGTTTTGACGCGTCGGTATTTTGTAAATCCGGCATACCCGCACGTTCACGTACGCTATTTACTAAGTCAAGTCCTTGTTGTGTTATGCCCTGACTTTCATTAAGTGCTTCGGCCCATTGTAATACAACATCGGCATAACGAATAATAGGATAGTTAATGGGCACTTGACTTCTGTTGCTTCCTTCAGAACTTCCTTCATAGACAAATTTTCTATAAAAATATAAGCCAAAGGTAGGTTTGTCGCTTTTTAAATCCAATATAGGTGGATTTATATTCCTAAAAGGCCAGCGCCATGTATAGGTAAGATCTCCTGAACTCCCAATAGGAGCTCCGAGGTAGGTAGCGTAGGGGGTAATAACTGTTTGTTGTAGACGCGGATCTCTATTGGCGTAGGCTTGTTCAATACGTTGTTCATTACCCGTGGGAAGATATAATGAAATGTTGGCGCCTCGGGCGGCGGCCGCATTTAATTCTGCCGTCGTAGCATTATTTCTGATAAAAAATACTTCCCTTGCCGCCGGCGTCATTTCATTGTATCCCGGAATTACGGCATCCCAATTAAATGCACTCCCATCGATATTCTCATATAAATTTATTAAATCGTTAGAGGGCTGGTACCAGTTCCAGCAAGAACCATAAGAGGATCTTGTTCCGCAATAAAACTCAGAGGTTCCCCCGTAGCCGGCCAGATCAATATTTTGCATAGAGAAGATCATTTCGGAGCATTCATTCTGCGCTTGTTTAAATAACATCTTATAGCTGTTTGCACCTGAGCCATTATAAAGGCTATAACCTGCCGACTTTACCTGCTGAAAATCTGCTATCGCTTGTGGGTATTTTTTTTGCCACATGTATACTTCGCCTCTTAGTGCGTACGCTGCGCCCTTTGTTACATGACCCCAATTAGCATCACCTGAATGATAGATTAGAGGTAAGTTTGGCTCGTTGATGGCATCGGACAAATCTTGAATAACGACGCCCCAAACACTGTCTCTTGGCGAGGCAGCTTTATTAAACTTATTATAGGCGGTAGGTATTAAATAAATGGGTACATTTCCATATAATTCCGCTAATCTAAAGTAAAAATAAGCCCGCATAAATTTACATTCTGCTATATATCTGGCTTTTTTGGTACTATCGGATGGAGATTTCAATGGTATATTGTATATGGCGTCATTTGCCCTACTAATGCCTTCGTATAAGTTTTGCCAAGCTGAATTAAATAGACCTGAACCCGGTGTTGCTGTCGCATTGGTCAATTCATCATTATAGTAGTCCTGACCGGTATAAGCATACCTATCCATTGAATATAATTCATATAAAAGGCTTCCACTGCCCGATCCTCCAAGTCTTAATGCCGCATATACGCCTGCGACCCCCTTATCTGTAAGGTTATCGGTAGTCCACATACTTGCCGAGGCGACCTGGCTATTAGGCGATGTATTTAAGATATCCTTATTGCAGGCCAAAGCAAAGACACTCGTAATAAATAGTAAAAAAGATATTTTTTTCATAATAAAAAGTTAATCAGGTTATTTTAGAATTTAACATTTATACCAAAAGCATACTGCTTCATTAAAGGATAAGTAACAGCAGTACCAATTTCTGGATCTGGACCAGGGTATTTTGTAATGGTGAGAAGATTCTCGCCTGATAAGAATATATTGCAGCTTTGTATGTAATCTTTTACTTTGCCAAGTAGTTGTCTGGGCAATGTGTAACCGATTTGTATATTTTTGAGTTTTATGTAGGAAGCTTTATACAACCAAAATGTGCTTGCCACATTATCAATATTGTCTGACTGTTTTAATCTGGGAAAAAAGCCGTTAATATTATTCTTTGGATCGCTTGGATTATTGTCATTATAATAATAATGGTCATTCACAATTCTGGAAGGTTCTGTGCCGCCAAGTGCCATTGTTACACTGTTATAATAGCTTTGATTCCAAAGATAGTCTTTACCAGAAGCACCTGCCCATATCATAGATAAGCTAAGACCTTTCCAGGATGCGGATAAGTTTAATCCAAATCCAATCTTTGGTGAATTGGAAATATTCATGAATTTTTGGTCATTCGAACCACCATAAATCCCATCACCATTGTTATCGGCATAAATTAAATCTCCATAATATAGCTGCCCTTTTCCGATGGTATTTACGGGTGCAAAAGAATAGCCCGCAGCCTGCATCGCTTGTACCCATGCCATATCCTGAGGGGTTCTAACCATGCCACTTTTTGGTCCTCCCTTTGGATCAACGGAACCATCTGC
>NZ_JBNQGD010000109.1:0-2969 GCF_050436765.1 Arachidicoccus sp.
AAGATTAAATACACCAGAATGCTCAGGAAAAAATTGAACACAAATACTGTTGAAAAATCAACATTAGATCGGTTCTTTTTCTGGACTAAGGCCGAGCCCATACCACTATTTACAAAAGATTGAGAAAGCCCAATAAAAATAGCTAACATACCAATTAAGCCATAATCTTTTGGCATTAATATTCGCGCTAATACTATATTTATCGCCAACTGGCAAATTTGAACGGATGCTCTTTCAATCGTGGTCCAAATCATTCCAAATTTAACATGAGATTTCAATGATAAATTATCCATATTTTATAACCTCAATATAAATTAAAAATAAATTGTATTAAATATAAAAGTTTTCTATCCCCTTATTAAGGTCATTGTATAAAGATAACAAGGCATTATATTGCATATTATTCGAAAGAGTTAACGATGGTGATTACATTTTCCACTTCAGACATGGGCATTACAGGGCTAATTGGCAAGCTTAAGACTTCGTTATGAATCTGTTCAGTAATTGGAAAAGATAAATAATTCCATTCTTTATATGCTTCTTGTTTATGCGGAGGAATCGGGTAATGAATTAATGTCTGAATATTATGATTTGCTAGATAGGCTTGCAACCTCGCTCTTTCGGTAGTACGGATAACAAATAAATGCCAAACATGCTCCAAAGCATTTTTCGGGGAAATTGGCAAAATAATTTTATCATTTCTAATTTCAGAAAGGTATCTCTTAGCTATTAATTTTCTCTTTTTATTATCCTCATCAATGTATTTCAGTTTCACATCCAACACGGCTGCCTGAATTTCATCAAGACGGCTATTTAATCCTTTGTAAATATTAATATATTTTTCCTGAGATCCATAATTAGCAATAGCTCTAACGGAAGCTGCTAATACCGAATCTTTGCAGGTAACAGCTCCAGCATCACCCAAAGCACCTAAGTTTTTGCCTGGATAAAAGCTAAAACCAGCAGCGTCACCTAAATTCCCCGTTTTAATTCCCATCCATTCTGCTCCAATGGCTTGCGCATTATCTTCTATAATCTTCAAATTGTATTTATTAGCCAAAACGTTCAATTCTTCAGAAAAAACAGCAGCACCGTAAAGATGAACAATTAAAATGGCTTTAGTTTTAACTGTTATTTTTTCTTCAATTTTAGTAATGTCGATATTATAATTGCACAAATCGGGTTCAACTAATACAGGAAGTAAACCATTATCCGATATCGCCAATAATGATGCAATATAAGTATTCGCCGGAACTATTACTTCGTCCCCTTTTTGCATAAATCCTAATTCAATATAAGCTCTGAAGATTAATCGCAATGCATCTAGTCCATTGGCAACTCCAATTGAATATTGTGAACCGATATAGCTGGACAAATTCTCTTCAAAGGCTCGTAATTCCTTCCCTAGTAAGTACCATCCACTGCGGAACACGCGAAGAATATTATCTTCAATTTCTTTTTGATATTCTAAATTGACTCGTTGTAAGTCTAGGAATTTAATCATCTTAAAATTAATTGGTTGTTCTGAAAAATATACTGATCTCCGTTTTGTGACCTCAATTGAAGATCTAATATTAAACCATCTTTTGTAATATAACCTTTTAATTTGGCAGGATTACCATAAAATATACTATGAGGGGGAACATCTTTGGTTATTACACTGCCTGCTCCAATTAAAGAATATTCGCCTATTGTATTTCCCGCTAATATTGTCGCATTTGCTCCGATTGACGCACCGGTTTTTATATATGTCTCTGTAAATTGCTTTGGATACAATTTCGAGCGAGGTGCCAAATCATTTGTAAGAGTTACATTTGGTCCAATAAATACATTATCGTTTATTGTTACTCCATCCCAAATTTGAACTCCCGGCTTTATGGTAACATTATTACCAATATGAACATCATTTTCTATAAAAACTTGACAATTAATATTGCAATTTTCTCCAATTACGGCACCGGGAAGTACCACACAAAACTGCCAAATATAGGTTCCATCTCCTATTTTTTTAGATTGGACGTCTGCTAAAGGATGAATTTTAACCATTGTTCCTAAATTTTAAAAAAAAATCATACTCTCTAATATAATCCATTTCATCATAATTGTGAGAAGCCAATACTAAACAAATTGCACCGGAAGAAAAGTTTCCTTCGGAAGCCCAAACTCCAGGCGGTATATGCAAACCAATATTTGGTCTATTTAGAAAAACTTGTCTTTTATATTTGCCATCATCTAAATGCACTTCAAAACTACCACTTGCTGCAATTAAAAATTGATGACATTTTATATGGGCATGTGCCCCTCGATCCTCTCCGCCTGCGATATCAAACAAATAAAAAATTCTCTTAACATCAAAGGGGAAGTTGCCTTGGTTTTCTACTACGGTAAGATTGCCTTCTTTAAAACTTGTCTTACCTAAATCTATAAGAGAGCAATCAAAAACGGATAGATTATTATTCATTTATTAGGCATTTAAATTGTTCATAATCTCTGATATAATCAGCTTCATCAAAATGTTTATCCGAAACAATCAATGCCAAGGAATTCGTGGAAAAATTTTCCAACCTTCGCCAATACATTTTTGGTATAAATAGACCGTAATAAGACCGATTAAGAGAAAATTTTAAATCTTTTTTCCCATCATTCAAATTAATATCAAAACTTCCAGATAAGGCAATAATAAATTCTGATTGTTCCTTATACGCATGGCTACCCCTTATTTCGCCTCCCGGAACATCATAAATCCAATAAGTTCTTGCAATTTCAAATGGCAATTGACCTGGATATTCAAAAAAAGAAAGGTTCCCTCTAGAATCCAATATTTTGGGTAATTTGAGAATGTGTGGTAATTCTTTCATAACTCAATAGTAAAATCTTTTAAATTAATTTCAATAAGTACTCACCGTAACCACTTTTCTTAAGTGGTTCTGCAATTTTTTGTAGTTGCGTTTTGTCTATAAAATTCATTC
>NZ_JBNQGD010000110.1:0-16909 GCF_050436765.1 Arachidicoccus sp.
CCACAATTATACTGAACCAAAGCTTTTTTTGGACAAACTTTACAATGACGGTCTTGTAAATTTCCAGGAGAATGAAAATGCATATCAAATTAATTTACAGGGAATAGAATTTATAAACAAAGGCGGCTATACAAGTAGGACGAAAGATTCGAAGTTGAAAAATTTTTGGTCCATAATTAAAATTATTGCAATTGCTTTGAATGCAATTGTTCTAATAATATTTGCATATTTCAGTTTCAAGAAAGACAGGTATGAAATGGGAAATCAGAATAAAGTCCAAATAGAAAAGTCTGATTCCTTAAAGAAGGCGCAATAGTAAACCGTAGTGGATAAAGCGGCGATCTATGGACTGAAACAAGCTTAAATTTCAACGGGTATGACGAATAAAACAAAATGGTTTCTTTCTCTTTCTGTGTTTCTCACAATTGTGGTTATTTGCACCCCCATATTTTTTTATGTAAAAGATTTCCATGAGCTACAGCGTTCTGATAATCCATCAGACTGGGCTGCCTTTGGCGATTATTTTGGTGGCATTCTGGGGCCAATAATATCGCTATTAACATTAATTGTTACTATAATTATTGCGGTCAATCTTAGTAAGATTGAAAGGCGTAATCATGAGGAGGCCGTTAATTCATCTGTAAAGCCATTAATTGAGATTGAAGATGATGAATTCTTTTCGTCAGATATGACAAGGATGAACCCATCAATTAACGAAGATTTTTATGATTATTCTCCGCCTACGAAACCAACCTAACCACATGAGCATTTTTCAAACCCTTTTTATTTAAAAATCTCTAACCTAGGTCTTGGTCTTGCAAATAATGTCATAGCCACATTCCAAATCGATTTAAATCAATTAAGAAACTTATTGGTTATTAATAATTCTAAAATAGAAGTGAGATCTACAGAAGTAAACGCCGACAATGAAAAGAATAGCTATATCAATTTAACTATTAATGCACCATATTACAATTACAAAGGATATCGAAAAATACAAGAAATAGAGAGTATTAACCTAAGTGCGATAAATAAAGGCAGTGATTCCTGATCAAATTATTGGAGCATTTCAGTTATTTAATTCTTTACGTAAACTTAATGACGATCAAACCTCTTTCCCAACAATTACAGTGACGTTCGATTACAAAAATATACACGATACGCCACTAAGTATGAAATTTAGAATAGCCCTAATACACAAGCGTGACTATCCTAATTTTTCATTGTTTGAAATTAGGCATGCCCCGGTATCATAAATATTTATTTACAAAATAGTTAAGAAATGAGTGGAGTATTAGAAGAAGCAATGAATTTATGGAGTTATGGGTTAAATGGTGTACCGGACAAATGTGTTTGTGCTGATCATATTGAAGATACTGCGGTTCGGCAATTTGTAAAAAGAAATGGTGAAAAGGGTTGCTGTGATTATTGTGGAAAAACAAAGGCAGTAGCCGAACTTGAAAAAGTAATGATATTTCTAATGGAGACTGTGTGCAACTTTTATACTGAAGCTGCGGAGTTTGCTCCCTACAATAGCGCAGAAGGTGGCTATTTAACGCAAACATTCGATGGATGGGAAATATTAGAAGATAAATTTCAATTAGAGATAAACAATAGTAAACTTTATGACGATATGAGAGATTCTATTGACTATGGACGTTCATGGGCAAGTGAACAGGAATTTCACGGAACGGGTCCGGATCGTCGATTTCTTTCATGGGAGAAATTTACACATATCGTTAAGCATCGGGTTCGTTATCAGTTTCAATATTATACAGATTACAGCGATACCTGGGAAGTGCCTATTGATCCTGCGAGAATACTTAAAGAAATTGGCAAACTTGTAAAGAAATATAAACTCTATAGTGTATTAAGTGAAGGACAGCGATTACACAGGGCACGTCAGCACTCAAATGAAGATACTCCCAATAAGAAAGAAGAGCTATGCGCACCTGATGATCGATTTACGAAAAATGTGAACAGAATGAGCCCTGCTGGCATATCAATGTTCTATGCAGCATTTGAATTAGAAACGGCTCTATTGGAAACTTTGTACGAAGATGATGAAATGAAAAAGATCACTCATGTTCAGTTTGGGTTGAAAAGCTCAGTTAATGTAATTGACCTTAGTAAACTTCCCGATGTACCAAGTCCATTTGATCAAAATAAAAGGGAAAAATATTTAGAAATTGTTTTCCTGCATAGTCTGGTTAGAGATTTGGCAAAGCCAATAAAAAGAAATGGTATGGTACATATAAAGTACGTGCCTACTCAGATCATTACAGAGTACTTCCGTTATGGGTTAAAGCAGCAAATTGATGGGTTAATATACCCATCTACAAAGAATAAGGGTAAAAAGGCAATTGTATTGTTTTATGGTCATTATGAAAGCATGGAACATCTACAATTTGTAGAAGCTACTTTAGAAACCCACGAAATTGAAGAATACAAAGATTTATTTAAAGAGCTATAAATGGAAAGTGAATTCTGAATAAATGCAAGGATAACAAATTGATTAATCCCAATTAACTATGATGGGGCCAGAATCACATTCGCCACCATTCCAATAACTCATTCATATCTGTGCTTTCATGGGTTGTTAGCCCGGTTGCTTTGCTCTGGAGAACAAATTTGACTGGCTCATTGTAAAGGTTTTCTTTGGTATTTGTTTCATTGTAAACTCGTAAAGCCTGAACGTTTTTATCAGTACACCTATTTGCGAAAATCCTTAATGCCTTTATTTCGTTCCGTAGATTTTCAAACTGATTATGGTTTAATTCCAAGGAGGCATTTAGCTTTTTGGAGAACCAATCTAATTTGGAATCATCCATTTCTTTCAGGAAAGCAAATTGATTATCGGAAAACATTAGATCATGCTTTCTGCCTTTTTGATTTTTAATTAACTCAGTAACAACTAACTTATATCCTGTTAAATCTGTATGTTGCTCCAATGCTATTTTTGCTTTGAAGATGGATTCTTTATCCACATCATCATTATATTCATAATATTGTCTGGATACATCCAATAATTCTAATGCATCACAAAGAGAAGAATGTGCTTCTTTGAAAAGATTATGTCTTATATAAATCTGGTAGGCATTCAATAGTAAATTGATCCTGCTTAAAAGTAATCTTTTGTGATCATCAGACTTTTCTATAATATCGAAAGCGATTGTGGTTATTTCCTTTGACAAGAAATGGCGCGCAACTACAGATTTCAAATAGGCTTCCAGCACGGGGTCCTGCAACTTCTGAAGATCCCTCCTTAGATCCTCGGCAATTTTTGCAAATTCCATTTCCCGGTTGATAGCTTTTAGAGCCAAACTCTTTCGCCTGTCTAAGTCTAAGTTATATCCCATGCATTCTTTCAGTCGAAATTTTGCAATCTCCTCGTGGTTAAGCTTATTGTTTATTAAGCCAAGATTCTCTGCATTCCATATTCCAAACATCGCTTTAATGTTGGCAGGGATAACCGTACTTTTTTTATCCTTAATTGAACATCATTGATACTCAGCTTGATGCTTTCTGGTATTTCTTCGTCTGCTTTTAGTTCTAATAATTTATAGAATGTAACATTGATCTCAAGCATTATCTTGTTATGCTCATTTGTATCACGATTCGAAATGTCTGTAGCGGTAGCTATAAAATCTTGAATAGACACTTCTCCTAAACCTAACCCAATTTTGAGTTCAATATAGTCAGATACCATCTTTTCGTTTGGGGTAATACCTGTGGATTTGAGAAACCGCTTGTTATAGAGTCGGGCTTCAGAATACATTCCTATCTCACAATAGGTGGCAGCCGCCAGCTTGAGCAGCTCCCTATCGGCACATATTTCATTATGTGATAGCCGGCTGATTAATTCGTAAACGATATGCAGATCGTAATTATTGAGCAAAAAAATGCCATACTCAACAAGCATTTTCTTTACATCATCCAGGTTATTCCAGTCGTAACCGGTATCACCTGACAGATTAGTTGTTGGCAATCCATATTTAGCTCCATGTGAAGACTGCATTTGGGCCGCGCTGCGAAAACGATTTATGAAAATGTCATGGATCTTTTTTACGCCATCGCTGTCCATCACATTTTCTATGGGTATTCTGATATTTACTGTGTCGTTATCTTGCCATGCATCGGAATCTCGGTCCGTCATTAATCGCTCGTAGATTTTGTCAGCATAATCATAAAACATCTTGTTTTGTTCAAGAGAATATAAAACGATTAACCCCCTTGCAGGAATTCGTCTCATTATATATCCCAATCTGGACGTTTCAATATTGTATGATATATGAGTTCCGTCAGAAACAAAGGTTAGCTTCTCTACACTTTTTAACTGAAGAGCAAAACGCCATGCAGTTATATTAGTTCCGTTTTCAATTAATTCTACGTCATAATCGCAACCCTTATCAGGAACATCCCTTCTACATATATACCCAGCGGCCTGATTAAGGCATCCTTCTAAAGCAACCTCAGAGATGTTACTATTTTTCGAAAATCTGTCAATTTGTGGAGTATCTTTAAATGCCATGCTTAAATATTTATTTCTTGTGAATTGCTAATATTTTAGATGCTTCCAATTGCTGTTGTTCTTCCAGTTTGATCCGCAATAGGTTAACAAAGAAGGTTTGAAATACAAGCTGTCAATAATTTTTAGATATTTCATTGCTCTCATTAAGCCACCAGTATGCTCAGGCTCGATGGCGATCGTAAAACCGCATAGCCTTTTTAGAATCCATTGGATTAATGGACGGTTAAAATTTAAAATTTCGGTAATAGCACTCTCCGCCAAATATGAGAATTTGCTGGGATTGGTAGCCCCACCAGTACTATATGGATTGCCAAGGACGAAAAAATCAAGATCAATATCGAAATATACCGTATCGATAGTGCTGCTTAATAGGGACGCTTCCATCGATTCAAATGTTTTGAATCTTTTTATTTGATGAACGTTCCCGTATTTGTCAATTAATTCCATATCCTCCCATTCCTGCCGGATTCCTTGTCTGCAATGGACATAGATGTCACCAATTAAGTTGAGATATGCCGCAGTAGCTATTTGTTCGTCGTTAAGGGCTGACAAGCTGGACCAACTAAAGAGACTTAACGCGGTATTTGATTCCATGTCCAGTTCATCCAGCCATTGTTTTTGTTGATCTGTCGGGAAGGCCAGGTCTTGATGCCAGTCAAGAGTAACTAATGTCGGCGGAATATCTTTAATAATTTCTTCTTCTTTTAATAGCCTATGCCATTTTGCCCAGAAAAAAAATGCATATCTGTGCTCAAAAAAAATCGCCACCTCCACTGACCTTATTGATGACTCAAAAGGGTGCGGCAATCTATCTGTCAAAGAGCCAGGAGGCATTACATACTTGTCATTCTTAAATCTTAGTGGTTCCATTTTAAGTATTGTTCGAGGTACTTTATATCAACTTTTAAAATATACTGCCTTGTCCAGCTGCCGATACAAAAATGAGATCAGGCTTAGTATGTCTAAGCAGTCTTGCCGGTTAATGGGCCAAGTTATAGCCGGTTCGTGAGCGGTAGGGTTTCTTATAGCACTCATTAGGCCTCCTGATATGAATTTTATTCCATCCTGGAAATCTTTGTCCGTTTGAGACTGGCAAGGCGTTACTTTGAGCACTCCGCTTTCTGATGCCCAAACATTTAGCATTAATGGCTGTCCATCTTTTTCATTAAGGGACTTGGTTTTTACATCTTTGTTAAAAGCTTTAGCGCTTTCAAAGACTGCGTGAAAATAATTTTCCTGGACAAATAATCGTTGTGAATGCTTATTGACCTCAGCGTGAAAATTCCGCTTTAGGAATTCGTCAATTCCATCTTTATATATCAAGTTATAAGGGCAATTATTTCTTTCTAAGAATTCGATTGTTGACCTCTTGTATTCCTCCGGAGTCAATTCAAAACAAAAATCCACAAGCCGCTTTAGTCGCTCTGTGGATTCCATTGAAGTTTTTGCAAGGGACAATATCCAATTATATAAACACTGTGCTCTAACCGAAGTAATTGAAGGATTTGGAAATTCTTCTTTATTGATTTTCAGAATCGAATATGCTGCCCGATCAATACTGTTGACCGAAGTGGAGTATTTAAGTGCATCACCGATTTGGGTTGCTATTAATCTAAAATTTATTTCTGTTGACATTATTATTTTCGTTTTGATATTTATACCACGATAAGTTCTGCCTTTTCTCCAATTGCAGCCAAATAGAGAACAACTACTTCACTGGTGATTCCTACAATTAGTTTAGCATATTTGGTTTCTAATCCTTTAAAGTCGGCGTCTTTACCATGTCCGGTACCATAGCTATTTCTTAACTCGCTAACACCGTGTACAATTGAGCCAATTCCACCGAGTATTTGTCGAATTGCCTTTTCCGCCTTATGGGGATCTGCTGCATCTTTTGGAGAGAAATCTAGTACATTGGTTGTTTCTTTAAGAAGCTGAGGTAATGTCCAGTTTGAATCAATAATGACCTTTTTTTGTTTTAAAATGGATTTGCATGTTGTTTCTAAAAGTTCTTTGGCCGTTCCAATAGCAAGATCGGTATCACTATTTAACGCCTGAGTCATAATCTTAATCTTACTATTGACATAATCTGTATTAAAGTGTTTTTTAATCTCATCACTTTTTGCATGCAGAAGATCTCCTCCTGCGACTATTTCTCTTCCGCCAAACGTTGGCCTTTCTGATATTTCGCCTGTAGGAACAATTTCAAACCCATCTTTTTGCAAATAGGTATTGTATATTTTTAATAATACAGAGACCTCTTCATTATTGGTTCTCATACGTGGATGTATTGTTTCACATAAAAATCTTAGATACAAGTCATCGTTGCTGTAAAACAGATTGATACGGGGATCAGTATATATCCAATCAATATCCCAATCTATATTGTTTACCATATGTTGATAGATGTCGTCATAAGCATTTGTGTATCTCGTATCTCGGGAGGGTAAATCTTTTAAATTAATTAGTCTCATTAAAAATGTAGGTTCGTCTTGATTTCCGTGATACCATAATTTTTTTAGAGTCATTTCATCTGCTATTTGTCTCCTTGTTACGTCCGTAATTCTATTCATAAGTTTTTTTATTTAGTTTTTTTAAATCACTATGCATCACTTCTAACAACTGCCTTACCTCATGGATTTCCGTAGGCTCTTCCGGAAGACGGTCAAGATGCAGTTTTTTAAATTCCCAGAATTCCAGGATTTCTTCTCCTTCTACAATATAGGGCTTGTATAGCGGATTGAGAGATTTTAGTATGAAGTTCTTTTCTTTTTTATTTACGGTTACCAGTTTAAATACAAAATTGTTAGCCCCTTTCAGTACGACAATACAAGGAGTGTCCGGCTTCATTGCCAGCCAGTTCTCTACGTATGCCCCGGTTACTTCCGCCTTGTCCGGGACCGGGTACATAGAATCTCCTTCTGCCTGGAATGTTCTGTATGTTCCGTTTCTGGAAAGGGAGGGTATGTTATACTTGGGTAAAGCATTAATATACTCGGGATCGTTGTACCCTGAAGCATAACCCATTTTCGCCTTTATCGGTACATATTCGGAATTTTGCCGGTTTTCGCTATCAACAGTAATCGGCAATACCCGGATCTTCGAGCCGATCATAAAAACATCGTTGCCGGCTTCCAGGTCACGGAGCTGTAGCTCCAGTAGCCTGGAAAGATCGATCTGTACCAGGCTGTCTATACTGATTTTGAAGAATTTTGAAAATTTAACTAAGTCTTCCAAAGCGGGGTTTCTAGTCTTTCCGGATTCTAATGCATTTAATTTAACTCTTGTAAAATCAAGTAGTTGTGCTATCCCTTCCTGGCTTAATTTTTTGCGCTCTCTTAAAAACCTGATGTTATCAGGGAAAAATATTTTTTGCTGCTTATTCATTCTTTGATATTATTGGAATCAATTTATTGATATTAATAGTATCAAAAGTAGTTAATTTATATGGAACCGCAAATTGTGCATTGTGATTTGGATACATTTTTTGTATCAGTGGAAAGGTTGTTGAGCAGCGACCTGGTGGAAGAGCCTGTTCTGGTAAGCAGCCTCTCTGACTGTGCTATGGTAGCGCCATGCCCCTATGAGGTCTGCAGGTTTGGCATCCATTCCGCCATGCCGATGCGACTGGCACTTCAACTTCTCCCGGGGTGCTGTCATTGTGAGGATAAAATCAACAGAAGAGTATGTTATTGAACGTTCATAGTTATTATAGCTTACGATATGGCACCTTAAGCCTTGAACAGATCATGGAGGATATGATGCTGGCCGGTTATGATACCGCCGTGCTTACGGATATTAACAACAGCTCGGCGATGCTTGATTTTATTCGCCTTACCAAAGAAAAAGGTCTTAATGGCATTGCAGGTATGGAATTCCGTAATGAAAATGAATTGCTTTATATCGGTATTGCAAAAAATCAGCAGGGCTTTAAGGAGCTCAATGATCTCATGACAAAGGCTAACAGGGATAATAAATTATTGCCCGCCACCGCGCCTGAATTTAGCCATGCCTTTGTAGTCTATCCTTACGGTAAAAGAAAAATAAGCGATCTGAAAGAGCATGAGTATATAGGAATTCGTGCTGACCAGCTTAATAAGATAAGAACGGAAACAGCGTCTAATTACGAGCGCTATTTGATACTTCAAACCGTATCTTTTCATGCCAAAGACTACAAGCTGCATTTGCAGCTCCACTCCATTGATAACAATATCCTGATATCCCAGCTAAAACCACATCAGGCGGGACAAAGAAGTGAGGTAATGATACCTAAAACACAGTTGTTACTGGCTTATAAAGATTTTCCAAAGCTGATAGGCAATACAAACAGGCTACTGCAGCAATGTAGTTTTGATTTCAATTTTAAAGAGGTCAAAAACAAGAAAACATTTACAGGCAACAGGTATGACGATAAAAGGCTTCTGCTTAAATATACAATGGACGGTTTTGCAAGACGCTACGAAAAAAATGATAAGGTAGCCAATGAGCGCGTGATGAAAGAACTGGAAATAATAGACAACCTGAACTTTTCCTCTTACTTCCTTATTACGGATGATATATGCAGGTATGCGAGGACAAAAAACTATCATTACGTCGGCAGGGGGAGCGGGGCAAATAGTATCATTGCTTATTGCCTGGGCATTACAGATGTCGATCCCATTACACTCAACCTGTATTTTGAGCGTTTCCTGAACCCAAAGCGCAAAACACCTCCTGATTTCGACATAGACTTTTCATGGATAACCGGGATGATATCTACGATTATATCTTTCACCGATACCAGAGTGGTCATGTAGCCTTAATGGGCGCAATGAGCACTTTTCGCTCACGCTCCATTATCCGGGAACTGGGAAAGGTCTATGGTCTGCCCAAAAGCGAAATAGACCGTTTGGTACACGAGCCAGAGCACATGCTGAACAAGAACGAGGTAACGAACATGATCCTTTCCGTCTATAACCAGATGGCCGACTTTCCTAATCAAAGGATGATACATGCCTCTGGGGTATTGATTTCAGAGCAGCCTGTCACTAACTATTGCGCTTTGGATTACCCACCTAAAGGACTGCCTACAGCACAGTTTGATATGTATGTAGCGGAGGATATCGGCTTCGAGAAGTTCGATATTCTTTCTCAACGCGGTATCGGTCATATCAGGGACTGCAAGGAAATTATCAGGCAGAATACAGGGGCCGTCGTCAGTACCGATGACCCGCACCGCTTTTTTAGAGATGAAAGAATTGCGGCACAGCTAAAATCTGCCGATACTATCGGTTGCTTTTATATTGAGAGCCCGGCCATGAGGCAGCTCATTACAAAGCTGCAATGCGATAACTACTTAACGCTGGTAGCTGCGTCCTCTATCATAAGACCGGGGGTAGCCTCGTCCGGCATGATGAAAGCCTATATTGAACGGCATCATGATCCGGAAAAGGCAATTTATCCGCACCCTGTTTTTAAGGAGCAACTGGAAGATACCTATGGCGTTATGGTGTACCAGTAAGATTTGGGAACGCCTGTCGCCAGTAGATTTGGGCGAAAATCCCGTTTGTCAAATTAGCCATTTTCGTTTGTCAAATATTTGTCAACAATGATGGCAATAAGCGTAAAAAAGGCATTAAAAATGACAAATGAAGAAATTAAAAAACCCTGTAAATCAATCGTTTACAGGGTTTTTAAGTGCCCAGAACAGGAATCGAACCTGCACTCCCTTGCGAAAACCAGATTTTGAGTCTAGCGCGTCTACCAATTCCGCCATCTGGGCTTCAGATGTATATTTGGGATTGCAAATGTAAGTGCATCATACTAATCTGCAAAAGATTTTTCAAAATTTATTCGCAACAACTTTTTTTTCGCCAAAATACCTTTTTCAAAATCCTCAATATCTTTTTTACTGTTTTCATTATGTGGTAAAATTACAAATACAAATAGTAATCATTCAATAATTGGACAAATTTTAAGGAATACTTGCCATCTCCAGTTTTTATAGTTATTTCTTCTTCAGTACTGGATATGGAGTTTTTGCCGAAAAATAAGACGCTTCTGAAGAAATCGTGTTTTGGAGTTTGGCGGATGAATATTTTCTTTTGTAAAAAAAGTTGTTCTTTCTTCGCCAATTGCTCAAAATAATTATTACGTGAATATGGAAGCAGTACGCAGAATAGACCTTTTGAGGCTAAGAAATTTTTTGCTATAGTAATTAATTGAGCAAGCGATAACTGTGTTGAATGTAGCGCGAGATTCCGTTTTGTATTTTCCGATTTTAAATCATTTTCAAAAAATGGTGGGTTGCAAAAAATAATATCGTATTGTTTTTGAAGATTGCTGGTATAAGCTTGGATACTCGCTTGATAAATGTGCAATCTGTTCTTCCATCTCGACTGGTGAAAATTTCCTGCCGCTTGCTCACAGGCGGCTTCATCAAGTTCGACAGAATCAATAGAACAACTACTATTTTTTTGGGCAAACATTAAAGAAAGTAAGCCGGTCCCGGCTCCGATATCCAATGCGTTTCCTTTTTCTATCGTGGGTAATAATGCTCCAAACAAGCAAGCATCGGTACACACTTTCATGGCGCATTTGTCTTGATGTATGATGAATTGCTTAAATTGGAAATATTGATTAGGCACTTAAATAAGTAAATGGTACAAGTCAAAATTAAAAAGTATTGAGGAACAAACAACTATAAACGACAAATGTAGAATAAAGATCATTTAATTCTACTCCTCCCACTTTTCCTATTATCATATTCTTTAAAATTGCCGCTCGTCCAAAATTTTGGGCAACTTGCGTTGCTTTGCTTATTTTTGTTAAATGGTAGAAATTACAAATAAATTGGTGGATGACTTAGCACATCTATCACGGCTGACATTTAACGAGGAAGAAAAAGAAGCGATAAAATCTGATTTGAAAGAAATGATTTCGTTTGTCGAGAAACTGAACGAGGTAGACACTTCTGACGTAGAACCATTGCTGCACATTACCCCCCATCAAAATATTCTGCGTGACGACGTTGTGGAAGGAAGTATTACTCGTGAAGAGGCATTGCGAAATGTCCCTAATACTGATGGTGAATACATTTTAGTTCCCAAAGTGATTAAAAAATAATTCTAAAAAATAATTATGTCTTCTATCATTCATTTAGATAAAATAGAGAAACAATATATTATGGGTGGGCATGGAATACCCGTTTTAAAAGGTATTTCACTCGATATTTTTAAGAATGAATATGTAGCGTTGATGGGGCCTTCCGGTAGCGGCAAAAGCACCTTGATGAATATTTTGGGTTGCTTGGATACCCCTACTGGTGGTACTTATATTTTAAACGGGAAGGATGTAAGCAAAATGCCGGATGATGATTTGGCAGATGTAAGAAATGTGGAGATCGGGTTTGTGTTTCAACAATTTAATTTGTTGCCTAGGCTTACTGCGGCAGAAAATGTGGCATTGCCGCTTATATATGCAGGTGTAAGCAAAGAAGAAAGAATGGAGCGTGCGATTGCAGCCTTGGAAAAAGTGGGGCTAGGTGATCGTAGTCATCATAAATCTAATGAAATGAGTGGTGGACAAATTCAACGTGTAGCTATTGCCAGAGCTATTATTAATAACCCTGCAATTCTTTTGGCTGATGAGCCTACAGGAAATTTGGATTCTAAGACTTCAGTAGAGGTGATGGAAATCTTTGGCCAGATTCAAGCCGCCGGGAATACGGTAGTTTTAGTAACACACGAAGAAGACATTGCCGAATATGCTAAGCGAGTGATACGTTTGCGTGATGGCATCATTGAATCTGATAGTTTAAACCCTTCGCAGAAGGGCAGCTTAGTCTTGAATCCTTAAAACTTAAATTCTTCTATTAAAATATCTAAGATATTTGATATTTTGCGCAGACTTTATTAACTCAATTGATTTGGCAAAAATATATACAAAAACGGGCGACAAGGGACAGACATCTTTAATTGGTGGCACGCGCGTAAAAAAAAATAATTTGCGTGTTGAATGTTATGGAACGGTCGATGAACTAAATGCAGCGATTGGTTTGCTGAATGATTATTTGGCCACTATTTCTTTGTCTTCTGTTTTAACAGAGATCCAAGATAGATTATTTACGATAGGTGCGGCATTGGCCTGCGATCCTCAAAAAGAACCGCGCTTCGCTATTCCGGATTTAAAAGAAGGAGACATTGTTTTGTTGGAACATGAAATAGATAAAATGAATGAGTCTTTGCCTAAGATGACGCATTTTATTTTACCTGGTGGGCATATTATTATTTCACATGCACACTTAGCCCGAACTATATGCCGTCGCACCGAACGCTTATGCGTGACACTTTTAGAAGAAGTAGCCGATGAGAATATTACGCTGACTATTAAATATCTCAACCGTCTCAGCGATTATCTTTTTGTTTTAGGTAGGTTTCTTGGACTTCATTTAAAGATAGCAGAAGTGAAGTGGAAACCGAGAACAGATTAATTGGAAAATGCGAGAAATATGTATGTCATAAAATTTATTCCACCCATAATTTCTGTAGATAAGTATCCAATTGTTTAAGGTTTTTTTGATGAATGAAAATAATAGAATTAGTATAATGGAATGGTATATCTTCCATTAAAAGAGCCGCGAACATATGTTTAGGCTATTGCATATAACGAGGTGCCTCTATTTTTTACTGTAGTTTATTTATCGTCGAAAGGAAGAGTAATACATTACATCTTATTTATTTCTCCCAGATTTGTCCATCTTTCATTTTTAAAATCCTATCGCTCATATCAGCCAGTTCTGCATTGTGTGTAACGATCAAAAATGTCTGGTCAAATTCATCCCGAAGTTGTAGAAATAAATTGTGTAATTCTTTTGCGTTTTTACTGTCAAGGTTGCCGGTAGGTTCGTCGGCAAATACAATGGCGGGTTTGTTTATCAACGCGCGCGCTACAGCGACGCGCTGTTGCTCGCCACCACTCAATGCGTTTGGTTTATTTTCTAAATGGTTTGCTAGCCCCAGCATTTTTAGCAATCTAATTGCTTCTATTTCCACTTCTTTTTTCTTTTTTCCTGCTAACCATCCTGGGATACATACATTTTCTAATGCATTAAATTCCGGCAAAAGGTGATGAAATTGAAAAACAAAGCCTATATTTTTATTTCTAAAAGCAGCTAATTTTTTATCTTTTAAATTATGAATTGATTGGTCATTTAGATAAAATTCTCCTTTGTCACAACTATCTAAAGTGCCAAGAATATGCAGCAGCGTAGTTTTCCCGGCTCCAGAAGAGCCAATAATAGAAACGATTTCTTTCTTTTTTATTTCTAAGCTTACACCTTTTAAGACCTCTAATTGGTTGTATTTCTTGTGGATATTTACAGCTTTGAGCATAGTCTGTTTATTCTTATTGTTGCAAACATACTTTAATTTAACTATACCTTAATTACGCTATTTAAAAATGTTATTTGGTAGTTCGCAATGATGGATTACTTTTGCCGAAATTTAAATTGGAAAGATATGTTTTGGACTTTAGAATTAGCGAGCTATCTTGAAGACGCACCTTGGCCCGCAAGCAAGGATGAATTGATAGACTTTGCTATACGCTCAGGAGCCCCCATAGAAGTAGTCGAAAATTTGCAAGAATTGGAATACGAAGGTGAGGTATATGAGAGCATAGAGGATATTTGGCCTGATTACCCAAGCCAAGAAGACTTTATGTTTAACGAAGATGAGTATTAATTAGAGAGTACTTCTTTTATAAGAAACGGGTTGCACGCAAAAAACATTGTGTGCAACCTGTTTTGCGTTGATATTAATGATGGAGCCCGGGAAAGCCTTATTGATCTCTTGCCATGAAACGCAAATTGTTGCTTACATTTGAATAAATATTCATTTTTTATAAAAGTATGAAAACGTATTCATTAATTTTATTTTGTGCCATTATTAGTACAAACATATTTGCATATGTTCAAAAAAGCTCGGGTGAGAAAGTTAAAGCAGGTGATTTTATGATTATCGGACATCAAATTGTGTCGGGGCTTCGCCTAAATGAAGGCAATGCTGCGCAGCAAGATGAAAATATTGTACGGCTGCAAAGGTTATTGCGAAATGATGGTTCCTTTAAAAATATCGACTATAATAGTAAAAGAAGAGCTAATTGGCCGGTTTCTGAACACTTATTCCATGTTCAGTCTTTTGCAATTGCGTATACCAATTCTTTAAGTAAAAATTTTAAGGATAAAGTCTTGTACGGGAATATAATTGCTGCTTTAGAATATTGGAATAAAAAAAACCCTATTTGTCCCAATTGGTATTCCAATGAGATAAGGTGCCCGCAAATCTTGGGGCAAATCTTGTTGACTTTGCAAGATGGAGATATTGCTATTCCCAATTCTTTAAAAGATTCTTTGCTTATAAAGATGGAGCGCGGAAATATGTACAAGCAGACTGGAGCTAATAAAATTGACGTGGCACTTCATTATCTTTATCAGGCTGTAATTACAAAAAATAAACCTCTCTTAGATTCTGCTGTGGAACAATGTTTTGAACCCATTTCATTTACTACCCAGGAAGGTTTGCAGTATGACTATACTTTTCTGCAACATGGCCCACAATTACAAATAGCGGCTTACGGAATGACATTTATGAATTGCGAATTTAAGATCGCTGCGTTTTTAAGAAATACAAAATGGTCAATCCCTCTAGACAAAAAGAAGATGCTGGTTTATTATTTCAATCGGGTATTTCTACAAACTTTAAGGGCCGGTTATAGTGATTATAGTACGACAGGTCGAGGCTTCTCACGTAAAGGAGACATCTTTAAGAATTTATCATTGGCAAGCGGCCTATTGCATAATGTGGCGTTGGTTTGCCCTGAAGATAATTTGTTATATAAAGAGGTAGAGGAAAGAATTATGAATAAAAAACCAGCCTCGTTTGGTATTAAAGCTTTGCATCGACAATTTTGGAAAGGTGATTACACGTTGCAAGTCCGGCAGGATTATTTATTCTCTGTTAGAAGCAATTCTGTGCGTACAAACAGGACTGAAACAGGTAATAGCGAAAATTTATTAGGTCGTACAATGAGCGATGGAGCTACAGATATACAAAGAAGAGGGGACGAATATAATGGAATTTTTCCTTTGTGGGAATATGATAAAATCCCAGGTGTAACCTCGCGAGATTTTAGGGCAGATATTCCTGCAAAGACACAGTGGGGGCACTTGGGAACTACAAAATTTGTTGGCGGAGTTTCAGATAGTCTTTACGGAGCCAATGTTTACCAACAAAATTTTGACGGTGTACAAGCTAAAAAATCTTATTTCTTTTTTGATAAAGAAATTGTTTGTTTAGGTGCTGGAATTTATTGCGATGCTGAACAGCCTATTACGACAACAATTAATCAATGTTGGTTGAATTCAAAAGTCTTTAGTTCTAATAATGGGTTAGTAAAAACTGATATTGATTTTGATTTTGGAACCCAAAGAGATAACTGGTTGTGGCAGGATAGTATCGGTTATTTTTTCCCTGAAGGTGGCAATATTCGCGTAACACAAGATTTTGAAAAAAATAATTGGGGGCGAATAAATGGAATGTATAATGAAAAAGATACTGTAAGTGGATATATTTTTAAGACTTGGTTGAATCATGGTGTAAAGCCACAGAACGCCCACTATGCTTATATTGTAGTCCCTGGTGTTAACGAAAAGAAAATGAATAACTATCCTATTTCCAATATTAAAATATTATCGAACAATGACTTTTTGCAAGCAGTTTACCATACAAGATTAAAAATATTACAAGCTGTCTTTTATCGAAACGGATCATTGACTTATGACAAAAATAGAATCTCAGTAAGCAAACCTTGTGTTTTGATGTTGAAACCTGCCCGCAATGGAGGGGTTAGTCTCTCTGTGTCTGACCCGACTCAATTGGAAAAATATTTAGAAATAGAAATAAATGATAAAAAATATAATTGTCAATTTCCAGCAGGGAATGATGCAGGTCGTACGATTGAATTAAATATTAATAATATATGAGTAATACAGGTTTTATTTTCAAAAAAGATTTATTTGTCGAAACGCCTGAGTCTGGCATTTCACGGCAATTGTTGGGTTATGACGAAACAATGATGATGCTTAAGATAAGTTTTGAAAAGGGCGTTGAGGGCGCGATGCATCAGCATCAACATACGCAAGCAACTTTTGTTGAGTGCGGTGTATTTGAGTTTACCATCGGCGAAGAAAAAAGAATCGTAAAGCAAGGTGATGCCTGTTTTATGGTTTCCAATATCTTGCATGGTTGTGTATGTTTAGAAGCCGGTACATTAATAGACGTTTTTACGGGAGTGTAATATAAACTGTGTCAGCTAATTTTTTATTTACCTTTACTGAATCAA
>NZ_JBNQGD010000111.1:0-8347 GCF_050436765.1 Arachidicoccus sp.
ATTGGGGAGGAAGTGAAGAACTTTGGTTTGAAATGGCCAAATACGCCCTTCAACAAAATAACCAAGTTTATCACCTAGCTTACAAAGTCGGTGATGAACACCCTAAAATAACAGAGTTAAAATCACTTGGATTAGATCAGTACCAAAGACCGTCTTATCAGAAGCAAAATACTTTTTTTATCGATTACATGTTTTCGAAAATATTATTCTTTATAAAAAAAAGAACCAATCAGTCTTTAAAAAAAATATTTAAGCAACACCCGGATATTGTTTTGTATAATGGAACTTGTTATTCCATTGCTGAAGAAAAAAAATTGATTCAAAAAGTCAAACAATCAAAATGTAAGTTTTTTATACTGGGGCATCTAAACAACGAAACATCGTCAGGACTTACCGCAGAAAAGGTGCAAATAGTAAAAGATGCTTATACCATAGCAGAGAAAGTTTTTTTCGTATCCAAGAAATCAAAAAAAATAGCGGAGAATCATCTAGGTATAAAAATAAATAATGCTATTATCGTTTCAAACCCAGTAAACTTGAACGACATTTCACCTCTACCATTCCCGGAAAACGAAGTGACACAAATGGCTATGGTAGCCAACCTTACCATTGCGCATAAGGGACATGATATTGTATTAAACATCTTACAACAACCTAAGTGGCAAGAAAGAAATTGGCATTTAAATATTTATGGTTCAGGAATTGATGAACTATTTTTAAGGACTTTTGTACAAAAGCAAGGCTTAGAACAGCGCGTTACTTTCCATGGGAAGGTCAATGATATAAGAAAAGTGTGGTCTGTCAACCAATTACTTTTGATGCCTTCTCGTATGGAAGGGATGCCTTTAGCTTTGATGGAAGCGATGCTTTGTGCAAGAGTCGCTTTAGTAACCGATGTTGGGGGTAATGCAGAATGTATAAAGCATAACATAAATGGCTTTGTTGCTAAAACTTCTACCATTAAAGATTTTGAGAAGGTAATGGAATTAGCCTTCTCAGAGAAAAAGGACTGGGAAAATATAGGATTATTAGCTCACGAATATGCCAAACAAAAGTACAACCCAAATCCAGGAGAAACTTTATGGCATTTAATTACAGAGAATTAAAATGAAATAATGAAAAAACTATTATTCATATTTGGAACACGACCCGAAGCCATCAAAATGGCTCCTATTATTCATGCTGCGAAAAAACTTCCCAAAACTTTTGAAATAAAAATCTGTCTAACCGGCCAACATAAAGAAATGTTGCAACAGGTAATGCAATTCTTTAAATTGCAAGAAGATTTTGATATCTCGTTAATGAAACCCAATCAAACCCTTTTTGATATAACAGCGGAAGCATTGACCGGGATTCAGAAAGTACTGGAAAAATTTACACCTGACCTCATCTTAGTCCAAGGCGACACAACAACAGCCTTTGTCGGCGCATTGGCGGCTTATTACAAAAAAATAAAAATTGCCCACGTAGAGGCAGGCTTGAGAAGTTTCGATAAATATGCGCCATTCCCTGAAGAAATAAACAGAAAGATGGTAGCTTCTCTTGCCGATATTCATTTTGCACCAACTATTAAAGCGGCTCAAAATTTACAGTCAGAAAACATTCAGGAGAATATCTTTGTTACAGGTAATACTGTAATCGACGCTTTGCTCTGGGCCAAAGAAAAAACGTTCCATGAACCAGAATATGCAAACGACTTTAATTATCTCAATTTAAATAAAAAAATAATTTTAGTTACAGGTCATCGGAGAGAGAGTTTCGGAAAACCATTTGAAGAAATTTGTGAGGCTCTTTATGATTTAAGTATCTCATTTCCGGACGTTCAAATAGTATATCCTGTCCATCTAAATCCCAACGTACAGGAAGTTGTAAAACGGCATTTAAGCAATCGCAAAAATGTATTCTTAGTCAGCCCAATGGATTACCCGCATTTGGTTTGGCTTATGAACCACAGCTATATAGTATTGACTGACTCGGGAGGCATCCAAGAAGAAGCTCCTTCGTTAGGCAAACCCGTTTTGGTAATGCGCGAAGTTACGGAACGAACAGAGGGGATCGAAGCTGGAACTGCAATATTAGTAGGCACTTCAAAAGAGAAAATAAAGACAGAAGTCACGCAAATGTTGCAAGACGAACAGCATTATCAAAAAATGTCTCGTGCCGTTAACCCATATGGCACCGGAGATAGTGCAGAAAAAATTATTCGTATTTTGCAAGAATATTTATAATGACAAGCCCAGTAATCTCTATCATATTACCTACTTACAACGGAGAACGTTATATACGCACTTCTATCGAAAGCTGTTTGAATCAGTCTTTTCAAGATTTTGAATTAATAATAGTCAATGATTGTTCTACTGACAGCACTAAGAATATTATCGAAGAGTATGCCGCAAATGATAAAAGAGGTCGTATCAAAATTATCAACAATCCTTATAATAAAAAGCTACCGCTTTCTTTAAATGCCGGTTTTGAACAGGCAATCGGCAAATATTATACTTGGACGTCAGATGATAATTATTATGCACCAAATGCACTGCAAACATTACTTGATACAATTGAAGCAGACGATACAATTGATTTAGTCTATACTGATTATACTTTAATTGATAATAATGGGATTATTATTGGGCAGCGAACCTTTCATGATATTTATGACAGTTTTCATCGTTGGAAAGGGTGTGGCGCGTGTTTTTTGTATAAAGCAATAGTTCATAGCGCATTAAATGGTTATAATCCTTGTGCATTTTTGATTGAAGATTACGATTTCTTTGTGCGAGCCTTTTTACAATTTCAATTCAAGTATATTCAAAATTACGAACTCTATTATTATAGGGAACACGCAGCTTCTCTTACAGGTACACAAAGCGATTGGGTAAATGATCTTTCTAAAATTTTCATTGAGCGACAACTACCTTCCTTAATAAAAAAACTTCCGAAAAAGGAAGGGGCATTACTTTATAGAAAGTTTGCAGTATACTTTTCTGTTTATAAGAACAATAAAAGAAAGAGTAATTTTTATCTCGAAAAATTATACAAAATTTCAAAAATTGATGCTTGGAAAGCTGTAATTTATATACCCATTATAAAATTGGCTCATTCGTTTACTGTCGGGTTCAGTGGGCTAAAAACGCTATTCCTGCTATCTTTGAAAAAATAAATATTCTTCCGCCCATTTAAAACTAGAAAAGTTGACCATTTCAGAAATATTTGAAAAATTTCATACCATTAAAGTTGCTATTGTTGGTGACATTATGCTAGACACCTATTGTTGGGGTAATGTGGAGCGTATCTCACCGGAAGCTCCGGTACCTATTGTCGCAGTAGACAGACAGGAACATCGCATTGGTGGCGCGGGAAATGTGGCCCTTAATCTTTGCGCGTTGGGTGCAACGCCTTATGTATTTTCCATTACTGGCGGTGACTCGGAAGCAACAACGCTCATCGAATTGATGAATATTAAAAATATTCAAACGGAAAATATCATTAAGGTTCCAAAAAGGCAGACGACCAATAAAACGCGGGTAATGGCCCGCAATCAACAAATAATGCGTTTAGATAGCGAATGCTGTGAAGACATTCCCGCGGAATATGAGGCTCTTTTATTAGAGAGACTATTAACTTTTCTGCAAAAAGAGAAGCCGGAATTGCTTATTTTAGAAGATTACAACAAGGGAGTGCTTACTCCAAATTTAATAAAATCCGTTATTACAATCGCAAAAGAAAATAATGTAATCGTCTCAGTAGATCCCAAAAAGAAAAACTTCTTTGCCTATCAAAATGTAGATATTTTTAAACCCAATTTAAAAGAAATTCTAGAAGCCTTGAATGTTCACTTAGACAAGGTCGACAAAGAAAGTTTGTCGATGTTACATCAATCGTTAAGTGAAAAACTACATCATCGTTTTTCACTAATTACGCTTTCGGAGAAAGGGCTATTTTTTCAAGAAACAGATGACACCCCAACCATTTTGCCGGCCAAAATACGCAATATAGCTGATGTCAGTGGTGCAGGTGATACAGTAATTGCTGTATTATCTCTGGCATTCATCGTCACAAAAAATCTATTAATTGCGGCGGAGATGGCAAACATTGCTGGGGGCTTGGTATGTGAACAAGTAGGCACAGTGGCCATTGACAAACAACACCTTTTAGAAGAATGTGAGTCATTATTAATAATCTAGTCGTAGAAATTTGGATTTGAATATATGTATGATTTGAATGCTAAAACTGACTATCTTTGCGCTTTGCAATATATTTGCCCTATTGCATTCGGGAGTGTTTTTTAATAATTAAAATACTTCTTACTTAACAAAAATCATTTGCTACCAGATGGCGATATTTGATATAAAATTTCCAAAGCGAATTGCTCAGGCATTACGTTTATCAAATGGAGACGTACAAAAACAGCAGCGACGCGTTTTAAAAAAATTACTGACCAAGGCGCGGTTTACCGAATTTGGCCAAAAATACCACTTCGATAATATTCTAATGCAGGAAAACCTCGTTCAGGCTTATCAAAAGAATGTCCCCATTTACAATTACAATTCCATTTATAAAGAATGGTGGCACAAAACCCTAGAGGGGAAAGCAGATATTTGCTGGCCGGGAAAAATAAAGTATTACGCGCTCAGTAGTGGCACTAGCGAAGCTGCAAGCAAATACCTTCCTATCACCAATGATCTATTGCAAGGTAATAAAACTATCATGATAAAGCAACTGCTTAGTTTACGCAACTATACAGATGTAAATGTCCGTTCTATAGGTAGGGGTTGGTTAATGCTTGGTGGCAGTACTGATTTAGAAAAGGGGCCAGGTTATTATGCGGGGGATTTAAGCGGGATTAGCGTAAAAAAATCACCCTTTTGGTTTCAACCTTTTTATAAGCCTACAAAGAAAATTTCCAAAGAAAAAGATTGGAATAAGAAACTAGAGGAAATTGTTGCACATGCAAAAGATTGGGATATTGCTTTTATAGTAGGTGTCCCAGCATGGGTGCAAATGTGCATGGAAATGGTAATAGAACGATATCAACTAAAAAACATACATGAAATATGGCCCAATCTTTCTTATTTCGTGCACGGCGGTGTAAGCTTGGAACCCTATAGACTTGGCTTTAAAAAATTATTAGGCAAACCCATTGTCTATATTGAAACGTATTTGGCTAGTGAAGGCTTTATTGCCTATCAAAGTCGGCCAAATGCACAAGGCGGGATGAAGTTAGTGGTGAGCGACCACATATTTTTTGAGTTTGTGCCTTTTGATAATGAAAATTTTTTGCCCGATGGCGAATTGGTCGATAATCCTCAAACTATATTAGTGTCAGATGTTCAGGAAGGAAAAGATTATGCATTATTGATTAGCACACCAGCTGGCGCTTGGCGCTATCTTTTGGGAGATACTATAAAATTTACCGATAAAAAGAAGTTTGAAGTAATTATATCAGGAAGAACCAAACACTTTCTGAGTCTGGTTGGCGAACATTTAAGTGTCGATAATATGAACCGGGCTTTGCAATTAGCGTCCCAAGAAATGGACATCAGTATACCGGAATTTACCGTTGCCGGAGTTCCTTATGGGACTTTCTTCGCACATAAATGGTATGTAGCCTGTGATTATCCTATTGATGAAAAGAAATTAATTACGCTTATAGACGAAAATATCAAAAAACTAAATGACGATTACGCTGTCGAGCGAAAAAGCGCTTTGAAGGATGTGAGCATCAAAGTGCTACCAGAAGAGGCCTTTCTAAAATTCTTAGCTTCTAAAGGGAAAATGGGAGCCCAACATAAATTTCCAAGGGTTCTAAAAGGTGAAATACTAGAAGCCTGGAACAAATTTCTTATAGAAAAAGAATACTAATCTTCTTTTTCTAATTTATATTTGTTTTCAACACATTATTTTATACTTTTAAAGTATAAGTATAATGTACGCACTGTTTATTACTTATTTTTAATAAACAGTTTATAAAGAAATTTTATTGTCAAAATAATAATAAAAATTACCGGGTAAAATATGGAGACGTGTTTTCCGGGAAATAAAAAATGTTATTCTCTCCAATAATAAAGGGCATTGCGATAGGATTAATGTTGAGCGTCTCGGTGGGCCCGGTAATCTTTGCTATCATTAAGCAAAGTATCAATAATGGCCACAGGGGGGGTATGGCATTTATAATAGGGGTTTCCGTATCTGATATTATTTTAGTCTCATTATGTAATTTCTTTACTCAATTGTTTAGTTCTACAGGTACTCTTGAAAAAATAATCGGATTTGGCGGTAGTTTTTTTTTAATAGGGTTAGGATTGTATAACTTGTTCCTGAAAAAATCGGTTACTAAACAAGATGAAGTTGTAATAAAGGTAAAACTGAGTAAACGAGGAATGGTCTCTATTTTTTTCTCAGGCTTTTTGATGAACACTTTAAACCCCGCCGTAATTCTGTTTTGGATAGCCACGTCAGCCAGTATAATGGTAAGTGCCAAAACTTTCCCACACGAAATACAATATCGCGTTTTGGTATTTCTTACTTGTTTGATATTTAATTTGTCAGTAGACATTTCTAAAGTTTTCTTAGCTGGTAAAATTCGTAATCGCCTTACTCCTCATAATATTCATATTATCAATCGTATATCCGGTGTTATTTTTATTATATTTGGTTGTGTATTATTATATGGTATTTATACAGGACACGTTTTAAACCACTAATTAAAATGTGTTCGAAGCAATACTTAAAATAAATTCAATGGATGAGGTTTTTTCATTTTTACATCTAGCTTTTATTGCTTTTATTACACTTTTCCCACCGGTAAATCCGGTTGGTACCGCATTTATCATTGATCCTTTGCTAAGTGGGCTAGACCGGAGAGGGCGTGTAATCGCTGCTAGGAAGGTAGCTTTTTATGGCCTGTGCATTAGCATTGTTTCCGTATTAGCCGGCAGTTGGATATTGAAACTTTTTGGTCTTTCCTTACCGGTAGTTCAAGTGGCAGGTGGTTTAATAATCTGCAATATGGGCTGGCAACTTCTAGGATCCAAAAGTGGCAATGAGCCTTCACCCGAACGTACAACTCGCCCAGAAGACAATCTTAAGGAAACAGAGAATTTATTATTCTATCCCATCACCTTTCCAATGACAACCGGTGCAGGCACCATCTCTGTATTACTTACCCTTAGCGCATCAAGTGCATCTATCAACACAAAGCAATACCTTTTAAACACAGGATCATTAATCGTAGGCGTGTTATTTATGACAGTCCTCATATACATTTGTGTGGCCAATACCCATTTATTGACAAAACGCATCGGTCAACGTGGTCAACAAGTGGTCAACAGAATTAGTGCCTTTTTGGTTTTATGTGTGGGTTTACAGATCGTTTGGGAAGGCGTTGAACAACTTCTTTCTGGAAGATAATATGTAGCTTTGGGAGCTAAACGGACATTACCTAAAATGCCGCTTTTGATTCAAAGCGGCACTTTTTATTATTTGAGAAGAGATATTTACTTTTCGGTAGGATTTTTCTTACCGGCTAACAATTTCTCCAAAGTAGAAGTCAATCTTTTCTGTTTTGTATCGGCTCTTTTAGCGCCTTCAATCCAAGTAACAAACTCCTTTTGATTAGAAGAAGGCAAAGAAGCGAAGAATTCTTTTGCTTTTTTATGTTTTATAAACAGTGTATCCAATTCAACAGGGATAATGGAGAGTTTCTTATCGAAACTTTTAGCCCGGGATTTTGATAAGGCATCTTCAGTCGCTAAATCGCATTCTGCATTATCTAGGCTAGCACACTTCTTAAAGTTGATAGCACACCATACATTATCCAAAATCACTTCTTCTCCACTTTCAAAATTACTTTTATTCAATATTTCCCAACTACAGGCCCTGTTAAGATCACTAACTATTTTACTGGATGATTTTGGATAAGCAATCCACAATTTACTATTGACATGAAGCGCCGGAAAGACATCTCTCAAAATAAAGCACAGCTGATTGTGGTTAATAGCGAAAATAAGCGCAAAGTCAATTTTCTTATTTTTCAACAACGGAGTGACATTTTTACTGAAAGAAAGCTTTACAAACTGTTTCTCAATGGAAGACGGTAAGCCTTGAATCAAAACATTTTTTTCGGTGCCGTACTGAAGTTTCTCTAAGAGGTCTAGATTGGACATTCCTTAAATTTATTTTAAGGTTAACAAAAGAATTACGTGCAAAAGTACATTATTTCAGGCAATTTTTCGGACTCCGAAAATAATAATTACAATCGTTAGTACTGTATTAACTTTTATTTAGGTGTTTTTACGGATCAACGCAAAAACTTGTGGAAAGGGCATAATATTTTTACATTTGCGGC
>NZ_JBNQGD010000112.1:0-4780 GCF_050436765.1 Arachidicoccus sp.
TATATTTTTTCATTATTCTATTTTTATTACCAAACAAAAGTTGCGACTGCGCCTGCGGGTAAGGTAGGTGATACTATCTGCCCATTAAACTGAATATTAAAAGTCGTGCTTGTTATAGCGGTGTTTAATACAATCAATACCTTTTTCCCATTAGGTGTTTGAAAAGCCACATTCGGCAAATTCACAACCGATGTTGAAGCGATACGCACCGAACCGGGACGCACAAATTTTGCTGCATGCGCTACTATGTAATAACTTTGATTTCTTTGCACTACGGAACTGCCGCTAATGGTCACCGCTCCCAAACAATTTGAGCAACCGCCACTTAAATGTGGTTGATAATTGGGATCGGATGCGAGGTTCCATTCCAGCGCGTTTCTGCTCCAATTTGCTGTGGCTCCGATGATTACATTTTGAATATGCCATTTCAGATCCCCGCCGAAGCTTCCATTTCCAAATGTAGCCTGCTCTGTAAAATAGATATTTTTATTGGGATATTGGTCATGAACCGATGACATTGTGTTAATTTGGCCGCCGTATAAATGAAATGCGGAACCATCTACTAGGCCATAGGTTTTTGGATCACTCAATATATTAGTTGCATATTCCGGATGATCCAAGTTATGGTCATATACTACAATCTTTGTACTTATGTTATTTGTTTGAAATGCAGGTGCTAAATAATTTTTTACAAAATCGTTTTCTGCGGTATCCACCATCAGCATAGATGGGTTGTTGTAGGCATTCAGTGGTTCATTTTGAGGCGTAATTGCATCAATGGTAATCCCAGCGGCGGCCATTGCCTGAATATACTTTACAAAATAACGTGCGTAGATATCATAGCAGGCTGGTTTCAAAATACCCGGTGTAGCACCACCTCCATAAAGGCTGTTATTGGTTTTCATCCAAGCAGGTGCACTCCATGGAGTAGCAATAATCTTGATGGCCGGATTTAAGGCTATTATTTTTTGCAATATAGGAATCAGATCTGACTTTTCTTTTTCGATCGTAAAATTTTGTAGGGTTGAATCCCCGGGTGTGTCATCATATGTAAACGCCGTTGCACTCAGATCGGATGCGCCAATACTTAAACGTAGGTAGCTGACACCGATATGGGTAGAGTCTGCAAGAAAGAGTTCTCTTAAGAGATTCTCTTTTGTTGTCGATGCAAGACCATTGATAAGCGAAGCGCTTCCGCCGGTAAGTGCGTAGCCGAAACCATCAATGGTTTGGAATTGTTTGGTGCCATCAACAATGATAGTCGGATTACCGTTGTTGGCCGAAGCAAAATTCAGTGCTACATTCTGCTGTTGAAAGAGTGCTGTCTTGTCTGGCGTTGTGAGCCAATAGGCCACGTCTGTTTTCACGTAATCACAATATACCGAAACCGATATTATCGAATCTTTTTTGACAGACCCATTGTACGCAATTACCTGTATCGGATAAGTAGTGGTTGTTCCGGGGTTAGCAGTAAACGAATAACTTGCTGTACCTCCCTTGGAATTAGTCAACGTAAAAGTCTTGTTACTCTCGGTAGGTAAGATAATCTGGTAAGTGGTGGCATTGGTTGCCGACACGCTAATATTAACTGTTCCACTTCCATCGCCGTTAGGCGCAGAACCCGAGACTCCAACTATTTGGGTCAAAATCTGTAAATTGGTGGGGGCCTTGGCGCTCTGCGGGATATCATTTTTTGAACAGGCGTAGGAAAAAACTATCGACAGTAAACTTGCTCCGATAATGCGGGCTTTATTAAAGAAATTCATTCAAAAATATTTGTTTAATTATTTAGATACATAGATAACTCGAAAATCACCGACTAACACGGTTTTTGACAATCGTTGCGAAAATCTGTTTTATTCGTGTCATCTGTGTGCTAAAAAGTTTAATTGTACACTCTTATATAATCTACATACATAGTTGAACCTGATCCGCGGTTAATTGGATTGCCACCCATATCTCCGCCGACCGCTACATTGAAAATAAAGAAGAAGGGTAGGTTGAATGCCGTACCTGAATTATTCGCCAGACTGTCGATCTTTATGCCATCAACATAGAATGCAATGTGGTCCTTTCGCCAATTCATTGAATAGACGTGGAAGTCGGAAGTGGCACCTGATACTTGAAGTTTCTTATTGGTATCGTGCCTGTTGGCACTAGTTCCCCAGTGTAATGAACTTCCCACAACATTGAGTCCCCAAGTATTTATTGCAGCCTCCATCATATCTATTTCACCGCAAGCTGGCCAACCCACAGTGCCAATATTGTTGCCCAACAGCCAAAGCGCAGGCCATGTACCTGGATCACCCGGGATCTTTGCCCTTATATCTATTCTTCCATAGGTAAAGGAATATTTACCCGAAGTATTTATTCTGGCAGAAGTATAATTGAATCCGCTGTTGTTGTAATTGGGAGAGTGGAGCGCCGTTATTTGCAGGTATCCGCCGTTTACGCTTATATTTGCCGGGTCGCTGGTATAGTATTCAACTTCATTGTTTACTTTTAAGTTTCCTCTTTCGTAGTTCCAAATGCTGGTATCCAACTTCGTACCGTTAAACTCATCGGACCATACAACATTCTGTCCGATGGGATTGCAATAGACCGTTACATATACGGTGGTATCTTTTTTAGCAGCGTTGTGATAAGCCGAAATATTTATAGGATACTTAGTAGTCGTTCCCGGTGCAGAAGTAAAAACACATTCAATCGTACCACTCGAACCTGACAGCGTATATGTTTTATTACTTTCGGTAGGAAGCACTATTTGAAAGGCGTTAGCATTGGTGGCTGAAAAGGAAAGATCGACTTTTCCGCTTCCGTCCCCGTTGGGTGTAGAAGGATCTGCGCCAATGACCTGAGCATTTATACTAAGATTGGTTGGCTCCCCACTATTTTTAGGTGCGCTGCTATTTTTTGAACAGGCAGCCATTAAAAAAACAGATAGTACGGGAATGAACACCGCTCTATAAATTTTATGATTCATTTTTTAAAAAGTTTATTTCCTTTCTTTGTAAATTAAGCCTCTGACAAGACTTGAAATCTTGCCAGAGGCTTAATTAAAAACAGTTTTAACGATTTGACCTAAACCTAAATCCCCAAGCAACCCCATTTTCATTAATCCCTAAAATGAGTTCATCATAGGTTGCTCCAGTAACTGCATCCGTTAAATTATTTGATATTTTCAGCACATCATACGTTTTAGACGTTACTGTAGGAACCGTCTCATCTCCGCTAGCGGCTTTATCAGGTAATCCGATATGAGCGCCTACGCCAAATACAGTGATTGTTCCTAATCCCATAGCACCACCGGAAGTAGTAATAGAATACGTAAAAGTGCCACTACCCCAAGGCTTCAATGCCGGTATCAAGTTATAAAGTGCAGTAGAAATAGGAGTTGGAGTGCTGCTAGACGCGATTATTTGAGAAGAAGATTTAATTGCTGAATCTCTAGAAGATGCATAAGTTCCCAAATAGCCGTCCCATGGGCTCGGTAAAGCTTTAGTCCAGGTAGATCCGGCGGCATCTAAATACACTGTATTATTATCATTAAAATTCATTTTTTTATCAGTAGTAAACGTGTATTGATCGTCCAAATAACCATCGCGACCAGTGCTATCTGCAATTTCTGCAGTGCCAAATTGCCACCAAGATCCGCCAGTGCCATTCATTGCTTTTAACACGTCAGCTAAATTATCCCAAACTACACAAGAAGCAACAACCCTATTTGGCATCCAGGTTCTCTTAGTAAGCCCTATTCCGGACCCATCTAAAATACCAAAAATACCATTAGGATCCAGGCCATAAGGATTATCCTGTGCTATGGTCACAGTTTGTGTAGCAGCACTCGTGAGGCCGCCATTTCCGGTGGAGGTTAATTTTACGGTATAAGTACCTGCACTCGGTATGGTTACCTTTACTGTATCTCCTGTAAACGTGCCTATGCTACTACCATCGGAGCCGTTGATCGTCCAACTGGCGCTTTTACTGTATAAGCTGGTGTTGATCAATTCAAGGTTTTGCGGATTTGCAAAATTAGATGGTGTCAACATTTGAGATTTGAAACTTGCCTTAACGGTATAAGGATTATCCTGCGTTACCTTTATTGTTTGCGAAACAGAATCAGTGCCGCCTTGTCCCGCTACAGTCAATTGGACAGAATAATTTCCGGCATTTTGTACTACAACCTTTACCGTATCTCCTTTATATCTTCCGATACCCGGAATATTCCAGTAAGCAATACTTGGTGTTGGCGTAGTATTGATCAATTCAATATTCCATGCTGTTGAATCACTTGTGGGCGTTAACGCAACACTCGTAAAACTGGCTGATGGAAGGGCCCCTAGGGAGGGGTTTTTTTTCTGGCAGGAGCTAAAGAATAAACTCGCCGTCGAAACAATCATCCCGAATGAGATAATTATTTTAAAATTTCTTCTATTCATATTGTGATCAATTTATAATTAATAAATTTATAATTAATGATTATTGAGGATAACCATAATTTTGTTTGAAATTCGGGTTTTGCATGTCTCTGTAAGAAATAGGAAATAGTTCATTCTTCCCGACTGTAAAGCCTCTCGAAGCTAATGCTGTGGCTGCCTGTCCTGTACGTACCAGATCGAACCAACGAGTTCCTTCGCCCATCAATTCCAAACGGCGTTCATCATATATATTTTGCGATGTAAGAGCAATTAAAGGTGTAGCACCAGCTCTTAAACGCACAGCATTTACAAGTGCCAAAGCACGAGAAGCGCTCCCGCCACTTTTCAACAACGCTTCGGCC
>NZ_JBNQGD010000113.1:0-30953 GCF_050436765.1 Arachidicoccus sp.
TAGGGGATTTTTTATAAAATATACCGGGATTTACCTTATGGCATTTGAAGATTGATTAAGAGTCTTCTTATCTTGCCGACCTACATACTACGCGAGATTTAGGGAAATGATTAAGAACTATCTGTAGCAGGTTTAGTATTGCAATTTTATTTGATCCGGTGAAATAAATTCATCCGTAAATTCATCAATCAAATAACTGATGGGAGAATTGGGATACATGTAGATTTCCTTGATAGGCACACCCCAAGGTTGCCAAGCATTGGCCAATACCTGAGAATATACTTTATCCTCCCACTCTTTAAAGTGTGGACCGCCTTTGTACGGGTCTTCTGGCATACGAAAAATTAAACTATCTCCTTGTTCGGAGATTACATAATCCGGTATTTCATACAATAAATAGTTTGCGTACATAAATCGGCCGTATAGCTCTTCAAACTGCGCCGGATGTAGGGTAGCGCCCCCTATTTTTTCAAAAACGTCTTGATTAAAGGCAGAAATTTCCCCATTATCCTGAAGGCAGGCAGCAATAGCAAAGCCATTCATTCCAAAACAAAAATTAAGTTTACGTGTTTCATCTTTGTAGTTAAGGATATCTTTCGATATATTCACTCTGTATAGCTTTATTGACCAGGGTGAAAAGCCGTCAAAAATAACTGGACGAATCAGAGATTGTAACATTAATCGCAAGTTCTTATACTTTCTTCGAAGCAGAGGTGATACGATAAACTCCTTCCGCCTTTTCTCCTGTTGACTAATAGCATAAGAAAAATCTTGGTAAAGAACTCCATACATCACCCGTATCATCCACTGGAACAATATAAGCTCTGGCAATTGGACTATCGAATCATAGCCTTCTTCAAAAGCTTTTTGTGTAATTGCATCCAAGTCAGACACAGCATTAGCCACTGATTTCGACGCAGGCAACAACATATCTTTGTACATCATTCGGTTCCCATCCAGCATCATAATACTAGCTTCTTCCAAATGATAACGCTCTATTAACCAGGTAGGGAATACAGGAATTAATTGCCGGGTTTCGTCTGTAAGGGAGGCCCCAGTGAGGAAGCAAATATCAGGTCGGAATATTAAGGATTCGAAAGGGTTAAAATCAGTTATCAGCATAATTATCTTAGGTAAATTTTGTCACCCAGCGAAATTACTATGGATTGGCTAAAATCTAGCTAATAAAGATTCCGTTTTTATAATTTTTAGGAAGATGTGACAACTGCGCAACCTGCAACCAGCATCATCAAGGTCTCCTATCAATATGTAAAGTATCGTTGTGCATCTTTATCTCTTTGTATTTATTGCGATTATCAGCAAAAAATTTCTCAAAATCTTTGGTATAGGAAATACTCACACCATAGCGATTTTGGCGACCAATCGCTGTAACGCCTGCTACCCCAAGACTGCTTCTGTTGAATATTACTGCACGCAATTTTCTATCTCGCGTTAGCACAAATTGTACAGAGATATCGGGTAAAAACTGGAAGTTCCCATTTTGGACGGTAGCTGCTGAACTACCCCATCCAAAATCAAAATTACTACCCAAGGTAATTATTATTTTATCGTTCGCTAAACTTTGATATAGTTTAAAATTCAAACTCTGTCGATCTAGTCTTTCTGAACCGTTGGTTTGCCCTAAAATACTCGAACTACTATAAGTGGAAGCACCCAATTCAAACTTCAGGCCCTTGTCGCCGGTGAGTTTAGTGAGGGCATTGGAGAACACATTATTCAATTCATTTGTTAATAGAGAAGAAATAGTATTTACGCCGGTGGAAGCAAAATTAGAAGAACTTCCACTGGATTGCCCATAGGGGGCAAATGAATTAAATACAATTAAATAGGTTACTTGCTTCAACATTTCATTTTCATCACTCTGCAATCGAGAAAGAAACAAAGCAAAATCGGGGTCAGATTTTACTGAGCTTCCTGTAGGAAAATCTATACGGAAACCTATATCGGGCTTTAATAATCTTCCCCGTAGTTCAACAATCACATATACATCGCCACGATAGCCACGCACATTGTTCAATCCAGTTTCTCCTTGAACACTCGATTGGGTATTAATTAAATCATTAATACTCACTTGTCTTGCAGTGTATTGGGCATCTATATGCAAATTGGCATTTTCCGGATCTCCTGTCCATTCGATATAATTGTTGGCTCCATCTATAAATTCAAAAGGTCTTTTTACCAATGTTTGAAAATTGAAATTATAACTACCCTTCTCAATATTATATTTTCCTTTCATCGTAATATTACCCATTGGCGGAATATGAATATTCAAATTACCGCTACCGATTGCCTTAATGATATCACCTGTAAGTGGATCGAGAATCACGTTAATAGTTGCTTGATTCGTTGCTGTAAGATCAAGGTTGATATCAAGATGTGAATCATCATTATGCGCAGTTTTGATAGCTTTCCCGTACTTTTTAAACACAATAAAATCCGCATCGCTACTTTCCGCGCCGGTAACCGTTAAAATATTTATGTTAGAGGTGTCGGCTACCCGGGCCTTTATGTACATTGACATATTATCCTGAGACCCTTTTAAAGAGAAATTATCAACCCGCGCAATTGCTTTGCCATAAAACATCTCATTATCGGTTGCTTTTGTATCGAGCGCGAGTATTTTAGGGGAAGAAATATCAAAATCGAATTTCATGTTATTGAACGACTGATGATACAATATGCCATGGACGGTCCCCTTGTTGTTATATTTATCTTTTATAGTAAAATTGCCAAAATCAATATTGCCATCGTTAAATACAAAATTAGCTGTGTCGATATAATAGGTTACCTGCGTATAATTCACACCAATACTCGCTTTATGCAAACTGGCTTGCCCCAAGAGCTTATATTTGTTTAGCGTCCCTTTCACTTCCAAATGCCCAGTCGCTTGTCCGTCTATATTATTAAACAAAGAATTCAAATAGTTGTTTAAAACATTGACGCGCATATCTTTCATATTGATGGTTACATCAAGAGGGGCTGTAATAGAATCATTCAAATCGTAATGCCCATCCATGGTAAAGTCGTAAGACTTGTTCTCAGAAATCACATTGAAGTGAATATTTTTAGTCCTAGCAGAATAGAAACCCTTTGTATTTAATACACCAACAGAATCACCATTGAAACGAAACTGCTCGATCTGCAAACTATCCGCCACACTGAAATCGTGAAAGAAATTAATCATCAATATGCGACCGCTCGCAAGCCCTTCAATTTTCGGGCTTGAGAATAGAAGTGGCGTAATATCTCCAATATTTACTTTAGATAAATTAATGACTAAATTATTATGCGAAGTATCACGTTTACTTTGTTCGGTCGCAACGGTTAACTCTTGAAAGCCCTGTGAGAATTTTACATTCTTAGCAGAAGCAAAATCTTTTCTTATCACGATCTCCCCTTCTTTTTCTAAATTCCATTTCTTATCATTGAGCACAAAATAAGATGGTCTGAAATCAATACGCACTCCGTCAGAAAGATTATATACATCTGCTGCAATGTTTACCTCATTAATAGTGTTGTTGGAGCCGGTATTTAGTTGAAAAACGGAATGATTATTTTGAGAATTAATAGACAGATTCGTATTTGGAAAGTAAGAACTATCATTGAGGTATAATCTTCCAATAGTTCCTGCCAAGCCAATCTTCGTAAAGTTACCGTTGCCTTCCAGTGCAGTATTAACAAGCTTAAACCACTTGTACTTGACATAAGGGACTTGTAGATTGAAGAAGAAATTGCCCGAATCTTTTGTGTTTACCGACCCTTTTAAAACTACACTATCAAGCCCGTTCAAATTACTATCTATCAAATGCGCGAATTAAGCAAATGTTCCGGAATGCAATTCAATCGTCAATTGTTGATTCTTCGGTACTTTCGTCGGTTTATTGATGATAGCCGGATAATAATTACTTAAGAAAGATTGAAACGTAGTGGGTAAATCTAAGATCGAATATTGCCCTCGCAGTTCAGCATTAAATTGATTATTATCTATCCTCAAAACTTTATAATGATTGGAATCCAAACTCGCACTTACTGTAAGAGAGTCAAAACTTATTTGATTACTATCTTTTGTAATGGATACATTGAGCATTTTAGCATCGCCCAAGAAATCATCAATATTGTTTCCAGAAAAGTTTAAGTCAAACAAAGCAGTCAGCTTTATATTTGACTTGGCAAGTTTGGTTTTCTTCAAATCCAAATTGACCAGATCGCCCAATATATTAAAACGTGGTTTATCTCCGCTCAAATCTATTTCAACATTCGACAGGAAACTTGCACTTGAATCGTTAATAGTTAAATCTCCCGTAAAATACTTCTTTTGAAAAGTCCCATTCACATCTATATCAGCATAAGGATAATCATTCACTTCAAAACTATTGAAATGCCCGTTAATAGAGGCCTTCATAGTATTCAAAGAAAAGCTGGAGCCATTAAATTTACCATTAAAAGCAACTTTTCCCACTAAGTTATTATTAATAAACTTTCCAAGCTCAAATTGCTTAGTTACCAATGTACCTTCATATTTCGGCTCTCCAACTTGCGGCAAATTCAGATTTAATTTTATTGAAGCATCTCCCAGGGCGGAACGAACCGTGCCATTTGTATAAAACTGATGGATGGTCCCCTTAAATGCACCTGTATAATTGACTGTCCCCATTGCAGACAATTTGGGATTATGCACGTCTTTCAACATAGGGACTATCGGCAACAATTGTTTGTAGGTCGTTGCAGCATTTAGGTTCTGAATATCTATGAGCGTTGAATCTATTTCCGGCAACCCCATCATGGTCAGATCTCCGCTGACCTTCATACCTTCCGCATCCTGAAGACTTAGCTTTTTCACAGAAAAATTTACAACGGGCCCCAACGCATCGCCACTGACCTTAAAGGTCTTATTCCAGGAGTTCAATTCAGGAGCAAAAAAAGCAACATCTTTACTACTTACCACCGCATTATTAAAATGCGCAACTATCTTTACCTTATTCGTAAAGTCGTTCATATCTTCATTAAAATCTTTAAATTTCATTGCATAATAGTTATGCAAATAGCTGTTGTCCGTATGAAGATCTAAATTTTTAAACTCCATTATTTGTGGCGTAAGTCTAAAATTAGCCAGCAACTTTCTCACATCAAGCCCACTGCGCTCCCGCGTACTCAAGTTTATCCCTGCGACAAGGGTGTCGTTGACGAACGCTATTTTTCTTGCAGATAAATTAATATGGGAAAATTGAATATTGTCGGGATCAAAATATTTGACAGCTTCGTGTGGCCGATTATTATTTAATAGAACAAATTTCCCATCGGTAATCTGTACGCTATCTGCTTTCAAAAATATCCCGGCGTTATTAAAATAGAGTCCCGTATCCTTTAGGGCATGAGTGGAGGGTCGTTGAGGTCTTCGTCCCTTGAAGTTATCCATTAACACAAAGGGCTTATCTATCTCTAATAAATTTATTTTAAAATTGAGCGTGTTCAAATCAATATTATCGGCATCCAATATCAGGCTTCCAAGTTTAATACTTGTTCGTTCCCCTACCAATAAATCATTCTCGTCTATCGCCACATTTTTGAGATCTACCTTCTTTAGGTTAAGGCCAATATTTTGTTTTGGTGTAGTATCTTTTTTAGAAGAAGAGAAATGATCTATCAAAAACTGATAATTCCAGACTGAATCCTTGCGATATGCATGAATTTTAGCATTTTCAAGCCCAATATAATTGAGGTCAATATTTTTTTTCAAGAAGAACCAATCACTTATGCGCACTTTTAAAGCACCAGCATATAACAACGTGTCTTTATTCAAATCTCTGATCAATGTCCCATCGAGGTTCATTCGATCAAACAAAGTAAAACTCACGTGCTCAATTCGCACTTCTGTTTTTAGATCCCGAGAAAGTCTATGGGTAATCTTTTTTACTAAAAAATTTTGCACCGGTTCTGTCTGCACAAGAATCCAAGCCAGCAAAAGAATCGCCAGCAAAGCCAAAAAAACCTTTCCTAATATTTTTATAAATGTCTTCAGTAGTCGTTACGTATTATCTTTCCAGACAAAAATAAAACATCCCAACTGTATCCTCATTTTTTTCATTCAAAATGATAAATATGTCTTATTGTTTTATAAGTGTCTTTATTTTTTGTTTATTGCCCACAATCCAAATAATATCGCCCCACTCAAGTATAGTACTCGATTCAGGATTTACAATTCTTTCATTATCACGTTCTATTCCTACTACCAAGCCATTGGTACGCTCCCTAATACCGGAATCGCGAATGCTCATGTTTTTCAACTTGGTAAATTCGTCTACCACTATTTTTTGCAAAACCACATCTTCCACGAGTGCATTATTATTAAAATATTCAAACTTGCTATCCAAGACGGGTTGTGCAGTTTGCAATTGCTCATCAGTAGCAATCAGTCCTATTTCATCGTAAGGATATAAAACATCATTTCGTTTAGGTGCGTAAATAATACGCTCGCCGCGTTTTATGTAAGCAATATTAACGCCATATTTTTCCCGCCACTGCAATGCAATCAGTGCTTGCCCTACATATACCGCTTCGGGGGGGATTTTATAATTTGAAAGATGCGTATCCCAGGCAGATAAATCATAGATCCCCGTGTCTATGATTGGACGTAAAGCGCGCTCAGCTACCTCACGCTCGTGCAAGTTGGTCAAGAAACGTAGTTCCAACCGCCCATAAAACTTTTGTATTCTTTTTGCAAAAACGAAAAAAAGTACCAGTGCGACCGGCAATAAAATAAGCAATGCTATACGCCCGGAAAAAAAATGATCCAGTAAAAAGCCTATCAATATAGCGCCCAGCAGATTGCGAAGTACTTCAATGATGAGTAAAGGCCCCCGATTGTATTTTTTATTCAACCACAACTCTTTGTAGGCCATATTCGCCGGACGTTTCTGCATCAAACCCCAAAAAAATGGAGCCGCTATTAATAAAGTGCCGATAATGCTTATTAAGCCGGCATAGAAAGGATCTTTTATCTTCTCAAAAAGAAACGGCTGTATAATTTTCACAGATAAAAGCATAATCGCAATAATAACAATCCCATTGGCAAATATTATTGTTAAGTATCCTTTAAGCACTATTTTCAAATTGCTCTCAGCCTGAATTTTCTGCGTACCGGAGGAATAGCGGTTCAGTGCCGACAGCCATTTTGGTGGAATAATTTTTAATAAAAAATTATAAAAAGGTTCCGAATATTTTATCAGGTAAGGCGTTGTGAAGGTGGTAATTGCCGAAACACCTACCGCCACAGGAAATAAGAAATTACTGGTTACCCCAAGTGTTACTCCTAAGCTGGCGATGATGAAAGCAAACTCGCCAATCTGCGCCATGCTCATTCCGACTTGTACTGATTGCTTTAAAGGCTGTCCGGAAATGATGGCTCCTATTGTAGTGCTGACAAACTTTCCGACAATAGTCAACAACACAATAGTTATTACCGGCCACTTATTTTCTAAAATAGCTCGCGGATCTATCATCATACCAACAGATACGAAAAATACCGCGCCAAACACGTTTTTCACGGGCCTCGATAGATCCTCTATTTTTTCCGCAGACGTAGTTTCCGCCAGCAGCGAACCCATCACAAATGCCCCCAATTCTGCCGAAAAACCTACACGGGTGGCCAGAACCACCATTCCCAAACAAAGGCCTATAGACAATATCAGCAAAGTTTCTTCATCTAAAAACTTGTGCATCTTTTTTAAAAATGTGGGCAGCAAAAATATACCAAGCACAAACCAGAGTGCCAAAAAGAATAGCAATTTTAATAAAGTAAGTAACATGGTAGTACCATCAAACGATTGACTGGCAGCGATCGTAGGCAACAGTACCAATAAAAGAATGACGACCAAATCTTCGACGACCAATACACCAAATACAATTCCTGCAAAGCCTTTTCCTTTCATACCCAACTCATCAAAGGCACGCAGTATAATTGTTGTGGATGAACTTGCGAGCAATGCGCCCAAAAATATACTGTCTATATTATTCCATCCAATTAATCTACCGACCGTATAACCAGCTACAATAACACAGGCAATTTCTATTAAGGCAGTTATAGACGCAGCTCCACCAACCCGCATCAATTTTTTAAAGCTAAACTCCAACCCCAGGCTGAAAAGCAAAAATATAACACCCAACTCAGCGAGTATTTTTACATTCGCTTCATCCACAACGGTAGGGAATAGAGAAACATGGGGACTAACTAACAAACCCGTGATGATATAACCCAATACCAAAGGTTGCCGGATGCGTCGAAACAATAATGTAACGACTGCACCAGCAAAAAGTATAAGTGCCAAATCTTCAATCAGCTTGGGTAAATGCATATTATCTTAAGAAGGAAGAATGGATTTGCGTTGAAAAAAAACCTATCCTTACGAAAATACGATTATTAACGGAAAAGATTTTCCAAGACATAAAAAACGATAGGACAAAATTCAGAATTTTTTAATGTGATGTTTTTGCGCTTAAGCAAAACATCTTCATTCGTATAAGGAAAACGTGCACAATCACTAGGACGCACATCATAAATTTGACACGCATTGTTTTCTCCAAGAAATACACAAGGAGAAGATTTTACTACATAATCTCCCTCATCATCCTGGCGCAGATATTGTTCGATAAAAACAGTTTCTTTCATTCCCAGATATCTGCTGATGCGCTTAATGTCCGGCATCTTAAAGCGCGGCGAATAATTTTTACAGCAGCGGGCACAATCCAAACAGTCAACTTTTTCAAAAGCTTCCTCGTGTAGTTTGGGCAGGCGCTTGAGTGCAGCATTTTTATTCACTTTTTGCAATTGCTGCGCGTACTTTTTTCTATTGGCCTCCGCTCGCTTCTCCCAGTTTTCAAAACTAAAATCTGACATGAGGCAAAGGTAATAAAGAAAGGGAAATGAAGGTATGGCTAAATATTTCGCGATCACTCCTTTATCTGCAACAGTGGTTTCTCATAAATTTTCGATTAAAAACAACCTCCCAACTTTTTGCATGTTATATTTGTGTATATATAAAAAACGAAAAATATCATTCAATATCTCTAATATGAACCATACATCTAACCGTTGTTTGTACAAGTTTATTGTACGCATAGGTTTTAGTTCTTTGGTGCTATGTATATTTTTATTTAGCTTCCTATCAAAGGTGCAGGCACAAGACAATTTAAGCTCAGACGAATTATTTCAAATGGCGCGTAAATCTGCATTCGATCAAAAGGATTACCCTAAAGCTATTCGTCTTTCTAAGGAGGCTTTAGCCAAGGCTCCGGACTATAGTGACATTCGTACTTTCTTGGGCCGCATTTACACTTGGACGGATCATAATGACAGTGCCCGAGCGGAATTCTCCTATGTATTAAAACAACACCCCGACAACGAGGATGCCGCATCGGCTTTTACAGACCTTGAGTATTGGAATAATAATTATTTAAAAGCTTTACAGTATTGTAATCAGGGATTACAATACCATCCTGAATCAGAAGACTTGTTATTAAAGAAGGGAAAAATCCTGAATGCGACTAAGAAATATAAAGAAGCTTATCTTATAATTGATAGTTTATTGCAAAAAGATCCAAAAAATACTCAGGCGAGGAGCTTAATCAATAGTATCAAGAACAACGCCAGCGTTCACAAAATTGGCGTTAGTTATGATTACGTTTACTTTGACAAACAATTTAATGATCCTTGGAATTTGGTAAGCTTATCATATTCTCAACCGACTAACATTGGCTCTATCATTGGTCGGATTAATTATGCCAACCGCTTTCTAAAAAATGCCGTACAAGGAGAAATTGATTTCTATCCACACATTTCGAAGACATTTTACGCTTATTTAAATATAGGTGCATCCGGTACCAATAGTGTGTTCCCTCAATTCAGATCCGGGGCTTCCTTATATGCCAATTTACCTTGGAGTATGGAAGCCGAGGCGGGATTTCGTTATCTTCATTTTACATCAAATGTCTGGATGTACACAGCATCACTTGGAAAATATTATCGTAATTTCTGGTTCAATTTACGTACTTATCTTGTTCCGGATAATTCTAATGTATCGCAATCCTATACGCTTACTACAAGATATTATACCGGTGGCTCCGATGATTATATTTATTTGGCTTTAGGCACAGGTATTTCTCCGGATGATCAAGCTGCTGCCGCATTACTTGGATCTCTCAATAAATTAAAATCACAAAAAGTAGCCACAGGTTTTAGTCATGTATTTAAAAAAAGGAATATACTTTCTTTAGATCTTACATGGTATCATCAGGAGTACAAAACCAATACTTTTGGCAATCAGTACGACATCGGTTTTACCTATCAGAGGAGGTTTTAATGTTTCTTTGAGTAAGCTTATTGTATGAAGTCAATTAAATTATTTTTTAGAATATTTTTTGGAGCAATTATCCTTGCTCCTATACTTGCTTGGCTTATATGGCTATTTTCTCCAAAACGAAAATTAGTGATAGCCATTATTGACAAAACGGAACTAAACAAAAATGGTCAAGAGCGTATTTCTTTAGATTGGATTTTGAATTATGAAAAATTCACTAAAACAAGAACTAAACTATATAATGCCGGAGATGATTATTACGGTTTTGATCCAAAAAAAAACGGTCGATATAGGCTGAAGGGTTTAGAAAATTTTACGAATGATCAAATTGAACAATTGAGCGAAATTAGTGATGCTACCTTTTTTACAGATACTTATGGTGTATATAACAATGAATGGGATGGCCATATAAAGATGGATGAACGCTCAGTTAAAATTTATGGAGGCATGAGCAGTCAAGATATGGCGTATCTTGAAAAAATGAAAGCCAGGAAAAAATTAATTCTTGCCGAGTTTAATGATATTGGATCGCCGACGTCTTCTGAAATAAGATCGCAGTTCGAAACCCTTTTTGGCGTGCATTGGACTGGATGGGTGGCACGCTACTTTGAGAATTTAGATACCTCACAAAATAAAGAAATACCTCGCTGGCTTATAAAAAATTATTTGCAACAGCACGGTAATAAATGGCCATTTCATAAAGGCGGAATTGGATTTGTAAACCAGAATGATCAAATAGAAATATTGGGATCAGAAACGGATTTGACAAATCCTGTACCACAGATACGTACTTTTAAATATGGACAGGAGAAGTTTAATTTACCGCACTTCATAAAATATTCCTATTGGCTGGATATAATGACTTATAATGATAGTATCAATCACGCAATTTCAGCTTACGAGATTCATACCACAAGGAAGGGGGCAAAAATCTTACAACAAAATAATATCCCTGATAAATTTGCAGCGGTAATTATGCATAACCAGAAAGATTACAAGTTCTATTATTTCTGTGGCGACTTTACAGATAATCCAATTAAACACAGATCTTCTTACTTTAAAGGAATACCTTTTATTTCTCCACTCTTTTACGACGTTTCCAATCCCAATGAGAGAAAAAGTTTTTTTTGGCAATATTATCGCCCAATGGTTACCAAAATTCTCGACGATTATTATAAAGAATTACATAGCAGAAATTCAAAAAAACAAATAATACAAAATCAATAACGTCTTCGTCGATTAATATGTTGTATATCTTCGATACGTACTATCTGGGATTAAAGGTGCACCTTGAATAAAGCTATTATTGCGATTGGTAAACTCACTAAAAGCCCTCATGGCTTCAGTTTGTTCCTTATTATCCGTAATGGGTACCAATCCCATATCTGGTGTAATTTGATAAAGTTCTTGTTGACCATGCAACATATAATCGCCAGTCACAAAATCAGAAACACCATCTTTGGTTTGAATAAATGGGTAAGCATGTACATTTCTAAAAGACCTGGAAGTATCTAACCCAGTACCCATCCAGGAAGCCAATGTCGGCGTTTTAATACTATAATGATTTCTTAGAAGAGCCAACAAACTTGGTGCAATATCAAAATGTGTAGAGATAGATTGAAATGTCGCTGTTCTTTTTAACAAGGGAGAATATATAATTAATGGAACGTGATACCTATCAATCTTAGTAGACATAGGTATTTCGGGCATACGATGATCACCGGTAATTAGAAAAATCGTATTTTTAAAATCTGGCCTTTTTGCATATTCCGTAAAAAAATTCCTGACTGCATCATCCATAAAAAGGATACTAGCAAATTGCATTTTATAACTTTCATGGTGTTCTTTTTCATCAGGCGAAAAATCTAACGCATCCATCCGCTGTTCAAACTTTTTCAAATAAGCAGCCTCATCATCAATTAAAAAAGGACTGTGTGTCGATACCGTCAGCAATACGTTTATGTATGGTTCTTTTGCTGGTGCATTCATTAATTGGAAATAATGTCTGAATAATTCCTTGTCTCCATATCCCCAAGAAAATCCGCTACCACTTGCCGGCATCTTTGTATAGCCTGATCCAAACGACGATTCATCATTAACTGCATCGATACCTTGATGTCTCATAAAGACATCCATATAATCGAAGTGAGAATTTCCACCATAAAAAAACTGAGATCCATATCCGTTGTACTTTAGTAAACTTATCAACGAAAGTTGATGCGGCATTTTGTCTCCTAACTCAGAAAAACCATGTTGGCCAAAGGGTAAAGAACCTATTATAGAAGGAAGCACCGCGAATGTGCGCCCCCCTTCACTCATAAAGTTTGACCAATACAAGCTTTTATTAGAGAGCGAGTCTATAAACGGCGTAAAATTTCCCAAATACGCCCCCTCATTAGTAAAGGCCCTCCCCAAACCTTCCACTAAGACAAATACAATATTAGGCTTTGTAGCAGAATCTATATTGAAAAAAGGAGCAAGTACGTCTGCCGAACTATCCGTATGCAGAAAGGGATATACGGCGGGGTCGGTGTACGTAAATGATTGTATTCCTTGTGTTGTCGAACCGCTACTGCCGCCGATAAAATCATCGGCATAAATATCTATGTCATTGTCCGGCGGGAAAAAATATAATCTCGAACTATGGACAAAATAGGCCTCTTTATTAAGCGCAAGATTATTTAAAAAATCATTTCCAAAATGCGTAGGAGCATTAAGTGTACGATAGGGCAGAATGACTGCTGTAATTATCAAGACCGGTAATATCAAAACTACATAAAAAGGTAAATACATTTTTTTAAAAAACCTCCGAAAGGCGAATACGATAAAGGCTATCGTTGCTATATAAGCTATCAGGCTAAGTATATTTAAACTCCCCGCCGCACCCACAGTTTGCTTTATTTCTGCTATAGAGTACCCATATAAATCGGCACCTAATGGGACTAACGCAGTAAGGAAGTAAAATACCAATCCTAATTGAATTAATAAGATAATTGCGGCTAAAATAGCATAAACATTCCGTGCAACTTTTTGGGAGAAATAATATAAAATAAAATAGGGGCCGAAGAGCCACAGGCTACTCACAAGAAAGAAAATAAAATCCCGGCATACAGATGAAAAAATAACAGACAAAAGACTCGAAGGCGAACCGTGTAAAACACTATTGTATATTATTTCAAAGGCGCGAATCGCTAATAACAATATGAAATAAATAAGAGATAAATTAAAGAATCCCTGCAATACTCCTTTAAGTCTACGTCTATGGGAAAATGCTAAATTGGAATTATGAGTAAACATATCAATCAGTTTTATTTTTTCTTTTTCTTTTCTCCTGCAGCACTAAAACCCACACGAACCATTTCACCCCACTCCTTTTTTTCTTGATACAGCGCAACTAATCCATTAATCGAAGAATAAACCACAATAAAATGGAATAAAAAGGGTTCCAAAAAAACCGTACCAATCAACTTTAATATATCCTTTCTTTCCTTGTATTGATTATAAGTTACTACTTCCATTAAAACCGCAAATGTCGAATAAAGGCATCCAAACAGCACAATAAAAATGAACAATTGCCAAAAATCCATCCACTGGATCATGTGTAAACAACAAAATAAAACAAAAATAAACATCCCAAGAGCCTCTATTATAGGGGCAAGAAATTCATAGAAAAACCAAAAAGGATAACTTAGCATCCCTAATAAACTATAGCCTGGATTGAAAAATAAACGTCGATGGGCAAAAAGAGTCTCTACTAATCCACGCATCCAACGACTCCGTTGACGTGATAGAATCTTATAATTGGACGGACTCTCGGTCCAACAAAGTGGGTCGGGAATATAGTTTATTTTGTATTTCTGCTTTTCTTCTTCCAGATATCTACGCATTCGCACTACTAGCTCCATATCTTCGCCAACGGTCCTTGTATCATATCCTCCTACCTGTATCACGGTATCTCTGTCAAATGCCCCAAAAGCTCCTGAAATAATTAGTAGCCCATTAAGTCTACTCCAAGCCATCCTGCCTAACAAAAAAGCGCGTATATATTCCAATGTTTGTATTCTAGGTAATATTTTCGTCGGCAGGTTTATTTTTACCAATCTTCCATTTTCAACTATGCAAGAGTTGGCAATTCTTATTACACTACCTGAACAGACCACTTTAGATGTTGTGGTTTCTAAGAAAGGTTTTATTATTTTCAACAAAGCGTTCTGCGCCATTATGCAGTCTACATCAATGCAGACAATAATTTTCTTTGATGCAATATTAATACCGGTGTTAAGCGCATCGGCTTTACCCCCGTTCTCTTTATCAACCACTATTAATTTTTGAAAGGCTAGGTTGTTACTTTTGTATATACCTCTTACTAATTTTGTTTTAATACGAGCATCAAAATAAAAAGGTACTTTTATCAAATCATAACCATCGATGAGTTTTTGAAGAGAGTCGTCCTTACTTCCGTCATTAACAATGATGATTTCCAAATTTTCATAATAAACAGAGAGCAATGACCGGACATTATCAATGATAGAACCAGCTTCATTATATGCAGGAGCAATAATACTGACGCTCGGAGCTAAGGAAGAAATAGCTAATTCTCTTTCCTCAGAAAATCTATTGGCTTTAATATAACTGCGAACCTCTTTAACAGAATATAAACCGATAAAAAGATAAAATATAATTAATATGGCTGTATAAATAAACAGTCCATATTGGAATATATCAATAAGTAATGACTGCCAACTCATCTTTGTAATTCAAATTTCAAGTGTTCTATAATGGCAATTCCATCTTCGTCCTTGGTATGCGCTAAAATATCTTCCAAAACACTTATACCATTTTTTAAGGATTGAACAATCGCCCTACCAGCGAATAATTTAATAGTGCGATTCCCATTTCTCAACTCCTCCTGTAAAAGAGGTAGGGACTGGCTTGTACCAATTACGGCCAAAGTTTCTAGAGCTTTTAATTTAAGTTGAACCGAGTCGAACATCGGATAACTTTCATCTACTACCAATTCTGAGCACTCATCATGAACTTCTTGTAGAACATTTAGAACAGCGAACTTTATATCATTATTTGGATGAGAAAGACAGCTTAAGGCTTCTTTTTGAAAATCAAATAAATGGTATATTCCAATAAATTTTAAAGCAAATATGACTACTGAGTCGTTTTCCGATTTTAGCCATAGATGAACATTCAAAAAGGCTTCGTAAGGCATCTTACTTAAATGATTTAACAACCTAATTTGATTCCATTCTGAGATAGGCAAAGTTAATTCATTCAGAAATTCAAGTCCCTTAAAGCCATTTAAACATATCATCCCCATTTGTGCTTCTGCACGAACATAATTGTGGTCATAATGAGTAAGTTGCAACATTTCAACCATATAACGTTTATTGTTCATTAGGTAAAGCTCTTGTATACCGCGCGCTTGTATGTCCCACTTATTTTGCTGTAATTTAGCAAAGGAGTCTTTATAAAGATCCAATTGCTCATATAATGCTTCTAGATTTTTAGCCGCTATTCCCGTTAGGCTATTTTTCGCTTTTATTATATCTTCAATAAGCCAATTTCGATATTTTTTGTTTTTTAAGAATTTCACAAAAGATTCAGATATTGAGATTTGCTCATCTGAATTGTCCGATTTTTCAAACCAAATTGCATCTTGTAATAAAGGCAGAAAAAGATTACTCATTCTCTCTCTTAAAACATCTAATCGATTTTTATGCGAATGAATAGCCCAAATAAAAGCTAGCATAATTAAAATACCAGACGCCAAGATTACGCTTAGGGTATCTATAGTAGTAAAAAAATCTAAACAAATAACAGATATTGTAACCATAAGGATTTAGACCACGATTGTTGTACAAGATACGAAATAATTATAAGCGATAGCAGAGACAAATAGATTTATTAAGAAAATTTCTTCTCATTCAATCTTCATCAGAGAGAAAGAGAATTAAATTTCAAAAAAGAACTAAAATTAGGTGACGGAAACTTGTATAAGGAACATCTGTGGACCTAGTGTTGAGGGTCAATTTTATTAACGAAAATCTATGACCCCTGCATTAAAGATATTGATAAGAGCATGCCCATCAATAATGTAGATATAGAGGAGAGAGAGCTACCCAATAAGCCGTTTAATTCTTGCCAAAAGTTCGTTTGGGCTGAAAGGCTTTACTACATAGTCGTTGGCACCCAACTTAAATGCCTTAACCACTGTATCTTCCTGCCCCATGGCAGACAGAATAATAAAAGGAGTATTTAATTTCAATTCTTGTCTAACTTGAGCAACAACTTCCAACCCTGAAAAATAGGGCATCATTACATCTATAATTACTAACTCAGGCGCATGCAATTTAATCTTTTCTAAAGCATCTCGCCCATCTACCGCCAAAATTACATCATAGCTCTCTTTTTTCAACCGCATTTCGACAACTTTCAAAAGTAGAGGTTCATCTTCCGCAATGAGTATTTTTTGTGATTCCATTTAAAAAGAATTATCTTCAATCTATAATTATAACAAGATCTTTAATTATCCATGATAGGTTTCTGAATTTCTGAATTTTAGGTTAAATCTATTTAAATAATCCATACAAAGTGTAAATACTTTAAAATAAACTTCTAGTCAATGAATGGTTAAAAGTAATTTATCTCCCATAAAAAAGAAAAAAACATTCTGATAATGATTAGAAATAACGTGCTTTGTTATTTAACAGATGCAAAAGAAGAACAATAAGCTCACATATTAAAATATTTATGTCAAACACTCCTCTCAATCATAACGAAGAATTGCGTGTAAAGGCACTCAAGAATTATCATATATGGAATACGCCTGAAGAAGTGGACTTCAATAATGTGGTCCAGATAGCTTCTTTATGCACAGACGCCCATATTGCATTCATTAGTCTTTTAGATGATAAGAAGCAATGGCTAAAGGCCAATTTAGGCATGCCATCGAATGAAATGTCAAAGGGGGAATCAATTTGTCAATATACAATACAAAGTGGGGAACCGTTAATCATAGAGGACATTGCTAAAGATCCCCGGCTCAAAAACAGATTACCTGCAAATATCGCACACCTAAGATTTTATGCTGGTTTTCCGCTGATAGACCCAGAAGGTTTTGTATTAGGCTCTCTTTGCGTCATGGATACTAAGCCAAGAAGCTTGACCGAAAAGCAAAAAGAAATTTTAATTCTATTAGCAGACCAAACTGTTACCCGAATTATAAACAGGCAGAAAAGAATAGAGTTAGCGCAGTTAGAAAAAATGTTCAGTATCTGCACTGACTTAATCCGAGTATGCAAAAAAGATGGGACCATTATTAAGATGAACCCGGCGCTCAAAACGATATTGGGCTGGGAGCTTAATGAAGTGGAGGGCAAAAGCATATTTGATTTTATGTCTCCAGAAGTTGCTGCAAAAAAAAGAAAAATATTCAGTCAACTCTCTGAAAAAAATACTGTTTTAAATATCACTTATAGCACGATTGCTAAAGATAGTAGCAATAAAATATTAGAGTGGGTTGGGACCTACGATCCTTCAACTGATTTAGTATACTCCATAGGTCGTGATATAACGAAAATTGAAGAGAAAAATGAACAGCTTTCCCAAAGTGAAAAAAAATTCAGGATACTCTTTGAAAACTCACCAACCTTTATGTGTACGCACGATTTAAAAGGAAATTTTCTTTCAGTTAATCGCGCTGGGGCTAATTCTATAGGCTATGATCTCAACGAACTAACTAAGATGTCGTTATTCGATATTATCCCTCAAGAAAGGCATCCATTCATATATCAATATCTCGAAGAAATTAAGAGACGTCAATTCTTAACTGCACCAATGCATACGGTCACAAAAAGTGGTGAAAGAAAAATTTGGGTGTTCAACAACTCATTAATACAAAATGAAAATGAAGAAGCTTATGTTATAGGTAATGCCGTCGATATTACTGAAATGGCGAGGCTGCAGGAAGAACTAACCAGAACATCTCAAATGCTAGAACAAACGAATAGCATTGCTTCTATAGGCAGCTGGGAAATAGACTTAGAAAAGAAAACGGCTTACTGGAGCAGCGTCACTAAACAAATCTATGAGCTTCCTCAAGATTTTGTTCCGCAGGTGGAAAGTGGCTTAGATTTCTTTGTAAGTGCTGAAAGTCAAAACACAATTAGAACTGCAACAAAATTGGCAATTAAAAATGGACAATCATATGATCTCACACTTCAAATACAAACGGCTAAAGGGAAACTTTTATGGACTAGAATAATAGGTAAACCAATATTGGGTGAGAACAGACGTTGCAAAAAAATAATGGGTACTTTTCAAGATGTTAACGAGAAAGAAAAAAATGCGGAAGCCCTTAGAAAAGCAAAATTATTGGCAGAGCAGGCAAGCAAAACTAAATCAGAATTCTTGGCCAATATGAGTCATGAAATAAGAACTCCCCTAAATGGTGTCATTGGCTTCACAGATTTAGTACTCAAAACTGCGCTTAACGAAACACAAAAAAAATATATTTCCATTGTTAATGAATCAGCTAATTCTCTATTAAATATTATCAATGATATTTTAGATTTCTCTAAAATAGAGGCTGGAAAAATGGAGCTCGTAAATTCGGAATGTGACCTGTTTGAATTGGCTTCTCAAGCAACCAATATTATATCCTTTCAGGCAGAGAAGAAAGACTTACAAATATCGCTCAATATCGGACCAGGTTTACCAAGATATATCAATACTGATGAAACTAGATTAAAACAAATCTTGATCAATCTTTTGGGCAATGCAATTAAATTTACACAAAAGGGTAAAATTGAATTATCTATTTCCTCTTTAGAAGAATTTAAAGATAATACTGTAAAAATGCGCTTTGAAGTTAGCGATACCGGCATCGGTATTCATCCTGACAAATTAGAAAGAATATTTAAAGCATTTGCACAAGAGGATAGCAGCATCTCTAAAAAATATGGCGGAACAGGGCTAGGACTTGCTATATCTAATAACCTTCTAAAACTTATGGACAGCCGACTTCAGCTGCAAAGTGAGTTAGGAAAGGGCAGTACATTTTATTTCGATTTAGTTGTAGAAACTAAAACAGATACGCCTATTGACTTTGATACAGCTACAGATATCAAACGTGTGCTTGTGGTAGATGATAGTGAAAACAACCTGACAGTAATAAAAGAAATGCTCCAATTGAAAAATATTGAAACTTTCGTTGCTAAGACAGGTGTAGAAGCTTTACAGAAGCTATACGAAGGCGAAACTTACGATGTAATTTTGGTAGACTACTTTATGCCTATTATGAATGGGATAGAAACTATTAAAAAGATCAGGGAAAACTTTTATCCAACATCCAACGAACAAGCCATTATTATCTTATACAGTTCTCATGAAGATGAATATCTGCAACAAGCCTGCGAAGATCTAGGGGTCAATAATCGCCTGCTCAAGCCGGTTAAAATGACAGATTTGTACAGTGTATTTTCTAAGCTAAAAAAGAACCAAAATGCGACAGAAGGAATTGAAAAATTAGCAGTAAAAGAAGATACGGACATCACCAAAAGGCAAGTAGAAATTCTTATTGCTGAAGATAAGGAAATAAATATGTTCCTCTCCAAAACATTGGTAAGTCTTATTTTGCCAAATGCATTTTTACATGAAGCTCGAGATGGGAAAGAGGCAGTAGACAAAATGGCCCAATGCGAGCCAAATCTCGTTTTAATGGATGTACAAATGCCTAATATGGACGGGCTCGAAGCAACACAAATTATCAGAAAAAATGAGAAGAACAAAAACATTCCAATTATTGCACTTACAGCAAGTAATAGCGTGGGAGATAAAGAGAAATGTTTAGAAGCAGGAATGAATGACTTTTTAACGAAACCTATCGTCGAAAAAACGCTAAAAGAAATGTTGATAAAATGGTTGAGTAGGGTTAAAAGCGAAGAGAAAGTACACGTAGACTTTAATACTATTCACTTATATGCGCTCGAAGACAAAGAGTTCGAGAAAATATTTATATCTCTAATTATAAAATCAATAAATGAATCTTCACAAAACCTCCATGCACAGATAGCAAAAAAAGATCTAGCGGCTATCAAAACTTCTGCTCATAAATTAAGAGGCACAGCTACTACTTCAGGTTTAATTGAAATAACTCTTATTACATCTAAACTAGAAGCACAAGATGCTATCGAAGACAACACAATAAATAATTTAATTAATCAGTTAGACGATGAAATAGAAATCGTTCAAGAAATATTATCAACTTACCTTAAAAAGAAATAAATATCTGAATCCAATAAAAAGAGACGTCTGAATCCGATTACACATTTCGTAATTTTTTAGGAAACTAATAAAAGATATTTAGATTTGTAGTTTAAAAGAATTAAATATTATTTTAACAATTCTCATCCTCTAATGCGAGTGCGCGGCGACGGAATGAAGCAAAGCTTGAATAAATTTTAAAAAACTGATAGTGAATTTGATAGATAGTGAGTTAAGTAAGGAGAAGCCCACTGTTAGGTTAAGGGCATTTAGAGCAATAGACGACTTAGCGGCATGTCAGCTCTTTTTAGAAGGACATACACATGTACTCACAAGTATTGGTGTAACGAACGTTACTTCTTCAAAACATGGATGGACCACGAATCCGGCAGCTTTCGTTATCATTGTTGAATCTATGGATGGAAAAAAAGTTTACGGGGGGGCGCGCGTTCATATTGCCGGAGGAACTGAACCACTCCCGATAGAACAAGCAACAGTAACAATAGATGCAAGTGTGACAGATGTGGTTTGGAAATATGCCCAGCAAGGTACGGGAGAAATATGTGGTTTATGGAATTCCCGGGAAATAGCAGGATATGGAATTGGAAGTATTTTTTTGACGCGTGCAGCTGTCGCCATATCGTCTCAGATCGGTTTGACCTCACTGTTTGCTCTTTGTGCACCCTATACGGTTGAAATGGCCGAGAGTGTAGGCTATCACAAGTTAACAACCATCGGAAACAACGGGACATTCTATTATCCGAAAATGGATCTTTTAGCCACGGCAATGTTGCATGAAGATATCCGTCATTTAAAAACCGCGGATGAAGAAAACCGTAATGCCATTCTCAACTTAAGACAAAGCTTCAATATCGTGAGGTCGGAAACACTTCGCAAAAAATCAATTGAAATACATTATAACTTAGACATTCCCAATCTTGAAAAATGGGATCTCGAAGAAACCATCGATCATGCGAAGAAAAAATACCTCAAAAAAGAATGGGGAGATTTGGGCTTAAATTTATTTACCGACCAATCCTAAATAAATTTGAGATAATAATATGCACAAAATAATATGACAATACTACTCTTAATCTGATAACCATCATTCAAATATGAATCAAATTGACAATCTAATAGAAAGTACAAATGGAGTTTATATCCCAACAATCCTAAGACTAGCTAAAGAGGAAGACAGACAACTATATAATAGTCTTATATCCACAAATGAGCTATTTGTCTCCAATGAAATAAAGGGTCAACTATCTGAACTCATCAAAAGCAGAAACCCTTCCATTAAGATTAAGCCAGAGGACTATAGTTCTGCCATTCAAGAGTATCTTAAAGGAACAGACATTAACGATTATGGTGTTTGGGCCTATTACCCCTGGAGCAAAAGACTAGTTCATTTACTTGATGAAGCAGAGTTCATTGAGGTACGCACCAATCGTAACCAATACAAGATCACCCGTGATGAAAGGGACGTACTATCCACAAAGAAGATTGGCATTGTTGGTCTTTCTGTAGGACAATCCATTGCCTTAACCATGGCCATGGAAAGAATTTGCGGTGAGCTGCGGCTGGCGGATTTTGACGTACTAGAATTAAGCAACCTGAACCGTATCCGTGCAGGAGTACATAATTTAGGAGTCTCTAAGGTCGTCATTGCTGCAAGGGAAATAGCAGAGATTGATCCGTTTATAAAAGTGAAAATATATCCTGAAGGATTACATAAAAATAATATAGACAACTTCTTTAATGAAGATGGGAAGATAGATGCAGTAGTAGAGGTTTGTGATGGGCTGGATATAAAAATAGAAACCCGTTTTAAAGCGCGGTCTCTTGGAATCCCTGTAATAATGGATACCAACGATAAAGGCATGTTAGATGTAGAACGATTTGATTTGCAACCAGATCGGCCAATTTTGCATGGTCTAGCCGACGGTCTTAATCCGGAAAGCATCAAACAACTAAATAATGAAGCTAAAATACCGTATATTCTTAAGATGGTTGGTGCAGAAACAATTTCTGCAAGAATGAAAGCATCTATGCTGGAAGTTGAGCAGTCTATCACAACTTGGCCACAATTAGCATCTTCTGTAATACTTGGGGGTGCGCTAACGACCGACGTTTGCCGTCGCATATTATTAGATCAATTTCATGACTCGGGTCGTTATTATATTGATTTTGAAAATTTAATCTCAGATAGAGAAGCAAAAGAATCATCCACTATTGAATTCAAAAATCCGCACCAACCATTGGATCTTAAATCAATTGCGGAACAATTAGCAAAGTATTTCGAACTATATCCTCAGGTCTCCAATTCCATTTCTGAAACATTTATTAATGATATAATAAAAGCAGCCATTGCAGCCCCTTCTGCAGGGAATAACCAACCCTGGAAATGGGCTCAGCAAAATAATTGTTTGTTTCTTTTTCACGATAAATACAGCTCTTGGTCTTGGGGAGACTGTTTAGAAATGGGCGCTTATATAGCGCTGGGTACAGCTATTGAAAATGTTCGTTTGCAAGCAGCCGCGTTGGGCAAGGATGCTATGGTTCAATTTTTTCCCATGAAGGAAAAGTCAGGTTCTCTTATAGCCGTCATTAAATTTGAAGCGTTAAATAGAAGCTCAACTGAACTGGAAAAAGTTTTATGCAGCCAAATATTCCTGCGTTCTACCAATAGAAAATTGGGCAACCATGATGCTCTACAACAATTATTTTATAGTAAGTTACAAGACGTAGCAGCAATGTCAGATCAGGTAAAATTGTCTTACATACAGCAAGAAACTGAATTGGATAAACTTGGAAATATTATTGCTGAATGCGACCGCATACGACTATTGAATCAACAGGGTCACAAAGAATTTTATCAAGAGGTACGTTGGTCTCACGAGCAGGCCGCCATTACACGGGACGGTATTGATATAGCCTCGGCTGATCTTTCACAAAGCGAGATAGCAGGTTTTGGAATAGGTAAAGATTGGGGAGCAATGTCTTTGTTATCTAAATGGAATGTGGGAAATGGTTTAAAGCGAATGTCAATTAAGTCGCTAAAATCGGCTTCAGGTATGGTCCTGGTTACGATACCTCATTTTAATGCAGCAGCATTATTAAGTGCGGGGCAGGCAATAGAGAGAATGTGGTTATTTTGTAGTGCTGAAAAGGTTTCTGTACATCCAATGCTTTCCCCTGTTTTTTTCCTGAATAAATTAAAACAAGGTGATTTCCAAGGATTAACACAGGACAATATAAAACTGTTAGAAGAGTTAAACAAAGAATTTAGGGACATTTTTGGCATTAATGAGGGGGATTATTCGTCCTATGATATGGTATTTCTGATGAAACTTTCAAAAGCAGCACCTTCTGAAATAAAGTCATTGAGAAAACCTCAAAATGAATTGTTTATAAATTTTGACCGATAAAGTTGGGTAACCTGTTGAGATTTTTTTATGTAGGTGCTTATTTACTTTTTATTTTCTGAATCACACTATAATATTATTTTTCTGTTATTTCATACTTGATTAGGGTACGGCTATTCTTCAACATTTTCGCCTGAGTCTTTCAATTTTAAAAAGGAGAAAAAATAATTACAACATTCTTCGGATCTTAAGGTAAATATCAAATGAATATTTCTAAAATTATTAAACAATTTTTAACCAGATGAAGTATATTTTAATATGAAATATATTATATTTTTTTTATCCTTAATTTTCTTTGTTCATCTACATTCAATTGCGGATGCTCAATTCATACATTTTACGCCAAATATTGCAAACAACTATATCGGTAAGAGTGTTTCTGTATTCCTCGACTCATCGAACAAAATTGGGCTTGAAGGTGTTCGTCAACATCCGGAACTTTTCCATATGCAGTCCGATGATGTGCCAAACCTTGGTATGAATAACGACAATTTTTGGATAAAATTTTCTATCGTTAATGAATCTCATTTCAATAAAATAATACTAAATCTGGAATATCCCAATATTGATAAAGTAACTTTATATCGTTTGGAAAATAGTCTCCAAGCGGATAGCATTACCATAAAAGAAGGATCTCCTATATCACAAAGGATATATAAACACCAATACTACATTTTTGACCTTAATCTGCCTCCCGGTGATTCTGTAACCTGCTTTTTATTGATTCGCAGTAGTAAACGGCTTTTATTGCCGCTGACGCTCAATACGGAGAGAAGCATTATTTCTTCTATTACCATGTCTGATATATTCTCAGGGATGTATTTTGGACTGATGCTTGCAATGTTGCTATACAATTTGTTTATTTATTTCTCGGTTAAGGATCGACATTATTTATCATATGTTCATTATATCTTTTGGGTAACTATTACCCAAGCCACTCTATTCGGATATTCTCAACGCTTTATATGGTCTTCCAATAAATGGTTGTTAGAGCATATGCTCATTTTAACCGCTGCCATGTCGGGAATAGCAACTATTATTTTTACTAAATCTTTTCTATATGTTAAAAAGAACTTCCGTTACCTTGATTGGGCACTCAACGTTATAATATTGGGCGACTTAACCGGTTTTGTGATGGTAATTTGCAACTATAAATTGGTGGCATATAGCACCATAAATATTACGGCAGGAATCGGTGCTCTTATTGTTTTAACGGTCGCAATCATAATGGCTTATTATAAGAAATATAAACCCGCCAAATATTTTTTGATTGCCTGGACCGTTTTCTTGATTAGTATTATAATATTTGTTCTTAAAGACTTTGGGTTAATTAATTATAATTTTTGGACTGTTCACTCAATTCAAATTGGAAGTGCGGCAGAAACTATGTTGTTGTCTTTTGCACTTGCTGCTAAAATTAATATACTTAAGAAGGAAAAAGAAGCGTCTCAGGAAGAAGCACTTCGCGTCTCAAAAGAGAATGCACGTATTATCCGTGAGCAAAACGCCTCTCTGGAAATAAAAGTAGCGGAACGTACTTCAGAGTTAAACAATGCCCTGGAAGACCTCAAACAAGCGGAAACCCAGCTGGTTGAATCAGAAAAAATGGTCACTTTAGGTCAGCTGACTGCAGGCATCGCCCACGAGGTCAATAACCCAATTAACTTTGTCACTTCCAATGTCTCCCCCTTGAAGCGGGATATTGATATTCTTTTTAATGCCATTGATTATATAGAACAAATAGCACTGTCTGATAAGTCAAAAGAGGAGAAGATAGCTGAAATACAACAATACAGTGAAGAACAGGATTTAACCTATTTGCGTACCGAAGTAGAACACTTAATCAAAGGTATACATAACGGTGCTAGCAGAACCGCTGAAATCGTCAGAGGGCTCAGGTTATTTTCCCGTCTGGATGAAGACAGTCTTAAACATGCTTCCTTACAGGAAGGCATTGACTCCGCCATGATTATTCTTAGTAGTCAGGTGGGCAGTATAAAAATCGTACGAGATTACGGCGAATTACCTTCCATCGAATGTTACCCCGGAAAACTCAATCAGGTTTTCCTAAATATACTGTCCAACGCCATTTTCGCGGTCAACAAACAGTTCGATAAAAAACCCGGTGGCGAAATTAGAATTATTACACGCCTTGAACTCAAGACTGTGGTTATCATTTTTGAGGACAATGGCATAGGTATGGATGAAGACACGCAAAACAAAGTATTTAATCCATTCTTTACCACAAAAGACGTGGGCGAAGGCACTGGCCTTGGCATGTCTATCAGCCACACAATTATTAAAAAACATAACGGTTCCATTCAAATAGAGTCTTCTCCCGGAAATGGCGCCAAATTCACTATCACCTTACCTATTTATCAGGATCCTTCCATAGATCAATAAAGTAAGACCCCCAAAATTCAATTCAAATGTCCGACAAACTCAAATTACTCTATATCGACGACGAACGGGATAATCTACTGGGATTTAAAGCCTCTTTTCGATTGCAGTATCAAATTTTCGTTGCGGTAAATACCGAAGAGGCCACGGCTATTCTGCAGCAAAACCCGGACATCAGAGTCGTATTCTGCGATCAACGCATGCCCGGAAAAACAGGGGTCGCTTATTTTGAGGAAATAAAGGTGCAGTTTCCCTTACCCATTAGAATATTAATCACCGCATTTACCGATATCGACGTTGTCATCAAAGCTATCAATGGTGGTAATATATTTAGATATATTCGGAAGCCCTGGATTGAAGTAGATATTATTTCCGCTATCGAGGAAGCCAATAAATTCTATCTCGCGAACTCTATGCTTCACATTAAAAATAAGGAGCTACAAGAAGCTTATAAAGAATTAGATAAATTTGCCTATAATGTAAGTCATGATTTACGAAGTCCACTTTCTAGCATTCTAGCTGCTGTAGATTCCATGATTCAGATGTCGGATCTAGCCGAAATCAGGGAAATGTTAACCCTGATAGAAAACTCCATATTTAAACAAGAGGACTATATTGCCGGAATGCACGATTACTATAAATCACAGCAAGGAACACTTAAAATTGACGAGATTGATTTTAATCTTTTAGCAGAAGAGTTAAAAGCGCTTTTCCATATTTATGTCAACACTAATAAAATCAATTTTAAGATCGAGGTTCGTCAAAACACTTTATATTATTCCGACGAACATCTAATCAAAATGATTCTTAATAACCTGATTACGAATGCTATTAAATATCAGAAGAAAGAATTTGAGGATAAAAGGATTAGCGTAGACATGCAGGCGGATGATCTTGAAGCGGTTATTACCATAAGCGATACCGGCATTGGCATACCGGAAAGTCATTACGAAGAGATCTTCAACCTGTTCTCTAAAGTAAACAATCATGGCACGGGATCTGGCATCGGTTTATACAACGTGAAAAATGCGCTCAATAAATTAGGAGGGCATATGGAAGTTCATTCTGTTGTGGGCGAAGGAACAGATTTTAAGTTAACGATCCCCAATAAAAAATGAGGTCTCGAAAAGTTCGTCTCTGGATCATATGCAAGTCCGGTCAATATCAAGACAATAATCTCTGCCGGAGCATAAATTCCAATTGTTCACTGGTGGATTTAAGCGATTGTTTTTCCTTCCAGAATTCATAAGCTTTTTCAAGCGTCTGACTTAACTCTTCTTCTCGCCATGGCTTAGTCAAATAATGGAAAATCTTACCTTTATTTACTGCCTCAATCACAACGTTCATATCTGCGTATCCAGTAAGCAATAGACGTACAGTATCAGGATAACTATTTTGTACCTTCTCCAAAAGCTCCACACCCGTCATCTGTGGCATCCGCTGATCAGAAATAATGATATACACCGGATTAGATTCCATTAGCTTCAAAGCATCATCTCCATTAGAGGCAATCAAAACATTGTATTTTATTCTGAAAGTAGCCTTAAATGAGAACAAATTATCCTGCTCATCGTCAACGTACAGCACTGTAATTTTATTAGGCTTCATAAACTCCGTTTGCCACAAAATTAGGAAAAATAAAAGAATCTATAGTAATTCACAACATCCGTTAACATTTGGGTATATCATTTGGCTATGTTGTTGATTTGCCGTGCCACTCGTAGCATACGGTATAATACGTGACCGGCTTTTCGTTCGGGCTGATCTCGGATCATAAAAGTTTCCATTTATTATCCAAGTTTTATGAAAGCGCTAAGCCGCAAATTTGCACATCACCGCTTTTGACGCAAAACCCATTCTATGTTTGCAAAGTATTAAATTTACAAATAGATTGTCAAATAAAGATTAGAAAGAACAAAGGCGGAACAATAATCAAACTCCTTAGGCTTTTAGCTTGTCCAACACGCCTATTCCCACCTTCTTCCGTACATTATGTTATACAACATAGATTTGCAAAGCCACTATAACATCCCACAATTCCCCTTTCCTCTGAAGTAAAAAATATTTTTTCAACTCTTCAATAGATTCTTTACCTTTGGATAGTAGAGTGATTTTTTTTCGTTTAATAAGTATAAGTTATTGGTAATTACGAATTTAGAAGTGTTTTCATTCTACTCTTTTTGTAAGGTCATACTGATTTTATCGCCTCATTTTAAGTTTGGGAACTCATGCTATTTATTAAAATACCAGAATTATAGTCTTATATGGCATGTTTTCTAAATTAAAAAGAAAATAAAGCGCTGGACAAATTGGAAAAATTAGAGACAACGACTAACTCGCTTATTATTCGGAAACAAATTAAAATTCTTATTGCCGAGGATAAGAGGACAGATATGCGCCTAATCAAAGCACTCATTAGCCGTATACGTCCAAATGCATTGTTGCAAGAAGCTCATGATGGAAAAGAGGCAGTAAATAAAACACTTGAATTCTCACCGGACCTAGTTTTAATGAATGTACAAATGCCCGCAATGAACGGATTGGAAGCTACGCGACTCATCAGAGAAAAAGTAAAGGGCAAACAAATACCCGTTATAGCGCTTATTTCTCGTGATATGAAAGGCGAAAAAGAAAAATGTTTAGAGGCCGGTATGAACGATTTTATAGCTACTCCAGTTTTAGAGAAAACGCTAAAGGAAGTTTTAATAAAATGGTTGGGTAAGGATGAGGAAGAAGAGAACCTACATGTAAATTTTGATATCATACATATATATACTTTCGAAGACGAGGAATTCGAAAAGGTATTTATTTCTCTAATTATAAAATCTATGAATGAAGCCTTGCATAATTTTTATGCATATATAGAACAAAAAGATTTAATAGCAATAAAAGCCGCCTCTCATAAACTCAGAGGTGCTGCTGCTACCTCAGGTCTAATTAAAGTAAATTTTATAACGTCCAAATTAGAGGCGTTAGAAGATATCGAAGACAACACAATAAATGATTTAATGAATCAACTGGAGGCTGAGATAAAAGTCGTCAACGAAATATTGTCGAATTACCTCAAAACGAAAGCGAACCAGTAATTTAGTATTTGGTTCATTTTTGTCCGCCCCCTAGTACAATTATCCAGACAAACTTCTTCATGTGGATTGAAATATAAATTTATACTTCAATCCATATCCAAACCACATTGCGAGATACGCATTGTTCTTTCAAATGCTCCTTATTTTCTATCAAATACTATACTACTGCGGAAAAAACTAGGGCACCTTAGGAACGAAAATAAAAAAGTGAATCAATGACTTTAACATTTAATTCACTTTTGTGCCCGGGACTGGATTCGAACCAGCACATCCTTGCGAACGCTGCGACCTGAACACAGTGCGTCTACCAATTTCGCCACCCGGGCTTGAGTGTGCAAATATAATATTTTACAACAAACAACCATATGAAAGATTCAACTGCATCGACATTTGCAAACTATCTATACAATTGTAAAATAAAAAGGAGTCTTTTGCCGTTCCAACATTTAGTTTACTTTTGGCATCCAAGAAATTCGGTAGGAATGAAAGTGAAATCAGTTTTGGCAAAGCCTTTTGCCAGTATCATATTCAATAAGATAAAAAAAGAGATGGCTTCTGCATTGAAAGATCAAGAAGCTATTTTGCAGCATTTATTAAAATCAGCAAAGAATACGCAATTTGGCAAAGATCATCATTTTGATTCTCTAAAAAATTACGATGATTTCAAACAAGCTGTTCCTATACGAGACTATGAAGCATTAAAACCTTATATAGAAAAAATAAAAGAAGGCAAAGAAAATATATTATGGAAAGGCAAACCACTATACTTTGCCAAAACCAGTGGGACCACGAGCGGAGCCAAGTATATTCCTATTTCAAAGGAATCTATTTCCAATCATATTGATACCGCTCGCAATGCATTACTTTGCTATATTGCACAGTCCAAAAACGTGGATTTCACTAACGGAAATATGATCTTCCTTAGTGGTTCTCCTATCTTGGATCGCATTGCAGACATTCCCACTGGTCGGCTTAGCGGCATCGTCAATCATCACGTTCCGACATATTTGCGAACCAATCAACTTCCTAAATACGAAACCAATTGTATTGAGGATTGGGAAACGAAATTGGACAAAATTGTAGAAGAAACTATTGATAAAAATATGACCCTCATCAGTGGTATCCCACCTTGGGTTCAGATGTATTTTGACCGTCTGACTGAAAAAACAGGAAAAAAGATTATCGACCTTTTCCCGGACTTCTCAGTACTTGTATATGGTGGCGTAAATTTTGAGCCTTATAAGCAAAAGTTGTTTGATTGTATTGGCAAAAAAATAGACTCTATTGAACTTTTCCCCGCTTCGGAAGGTTTCTTTGCTTTTCAAGATTCCCAAACAGAAAGCGGAATGTTGCTCAATACCAACTCGGGTATTTTCTTTGAATTTATTCCCACA
>NZ_JBNQGD010000114.1:0-5621 GCF_050436765.1 Arachidicoccus sp.
TAAAAACCGAAAGCAGCTAAAGTATTTTGGCTGCTTTTTTTATAAAAAGATTATGGAAGAATTATTAAAAAAACTAATAGAAGAAGCAAAGCTTTCTAATGAACAAGCTGAAAAATCAATAGAAGTCGTCAAAGATTTTGTGAAAGAAAAATTTCCCATGCTAGGGAATGCGGTCGACCAAATTTTTGGGAAGAAGGGTTAGTTGATAATTTTTTTTCTGCTCTTCGACATTTGTAATGTCGAAGCTCAAAGCTGTCCCATCGCCCAGATATGCAGCGTGGGGAAATGAGCGTTGGCGTATCTGTGCCAGTTTGCATTAAAAATTTGTTGATAGAGTTTTGGCATTGCACATGCCGAAGAACAGGACAGATACGCCAACACACAAAAGCCTTGTCGCATACCTGCGCTAGTTTGGTTTTCTGAAAATGAGAGCTAATAAAGGCAATCCTATTTAGGTTCTTTCGGTTCTGGTTTTGGATCCGAATCTGGTTCTGGCTTAGAATCTAATTTGGTTAAAGACGAAGAGTAAAATTTCTTTGTTTCTATATGGCGCTCCCGCACTTTTAAAATGAAATTTATTTCTACTGTATTTCCATTGGCAGAAATGGTAACTATTTGTCCATTATTCGGGCATTCTACTTCGGAGGGGAGGTCATCTTGATGCAAGTATATCTTGTATTTGCCAGTTGATAGGAAGAAAGAAAAATGCCCATAATTGTCTGTAACGACCGTATGCTTCTTACCTTTCTCGTCAATTGCATCAATGCGAATTTCTGCCTTTTGCTTGCTCACATCGTAGCTATATTGTGTGAAACTGTAAATTAATCCACCTCTAACTGTTCCGGTTCTGTGCAATGGTATCTTTAGGAGTACTTTTTTTTCTAGTACGGATATCGTTTGATTTTCTGCATACCACTGACCCTTTCTTAGAATGGAAATTTCATAATTACCCCGGGAAAGATTTTTATAAGTAATCTCTCCTTTATTATTTGTAATAAAGGATGCGTCATCGATATTTACTTCTTGGCTTACCGCTATACTATCTTGGTCATCAAAAATGCCATCATTGTTATAATCTTTGAAGAATAAAATCGTTAGTGTACTCTTTTTTGCACCAACTCTTATTCCCGGCAATTTTTGTATATAGCTAACTCCTAAGCTATTTGTAGCTGCGTAGTTGCTTGAATACTGATAACGTGAAATGTTCGCTTCTAGCGATGCATTGTCTGAAATAGTGTATTCAAGAGAAGCGTTGTAAGAGGTGGACGGGATGTTATTTATTTTATTATAAGAAAGCCCTGCTGACACGTTTAATTTTTTACTAAAGAAAGCATGTTGCAAGGAGGGATTAATATTTAGGCTACGATAGGTGGGCAAATCCATTAGGTAGCTATTGAGCGCATCACCTGCATAAAAACTCCCTCTTTGCAAATTGCAGTTAATACTCAACAATTTATAGTTTAAAGTTGAGTTGACTCTCAATTGTAGTTCATTTTTTCCTGATAAATGATTCTTTCCCGCACCTTCGTCAGAGTTGATATTTAAATAAAATAAAGCTTCCCTATTGGCATAGCCTATTTGTGTGTTTAAAAGAAAAGAACTTATTTCCGCATTTAAAGGAACGGTACCTAACATAAGAAAGGTTTTACTATCACTATAATTGGGTGAGATAGAAAAATTGAATTTTTTGAGATTGCCAGATAATCCTATTGCCATATTGGTATTGCCATATTCTGACTGATAATTAAATTGATTTGAAACAAACTTCGGCCTATTATTGTTATAGTCTAAATTTATCCAATAATTGAAATTTCCCTGCCTAAAGGATATGCGCTGCGATAATCTTTTCACCCCTTTTTGAATACCGGCATAATAAGGACTACTGTATGTATTAATACTATTAATATTCCATTTACCAAAGCTGCCAAATACACTCAAGCTCGCCAACCAGCCCAATTTCTGGAATGTAGGGTTATTCAAATCACTTGCATTACTGCCATTTAAAGTTGTTGTATATTGAAAATGTTCTTTTGTTGTCCAAGTCATGGTATTTGTCAATAGCGCATTGTTGACGCCTAAGAGGGGATCTTTCTGGTAAATAGCTACTGATTGAAAATTGTAATCTTTTGTATTGTGTTTTAATTCTGCCCAGGCAGTTCTTCCCGAAGAATAAATTGTATTGGGTGCTTGTAGAAAATTAGATGCATTGTCGATTAGTCCGGCTTCATAATAGTTTTTGTTTGCCGTGTCATTGAAGAAAGCTGCTACTCCTCTACCATATATATTTAAATCGAAGCTACGATTAATGTTTCCTAGGGTTGCACCCATTTTGTGCGTTTCATAGGAAATATAAGTATTCCTCAAATAGGAGTATGCCAAATTCTGCGGAATTGTAGCGTCAACATTGTAGTCTATTCTGCTTTTGGGTAAATAGAGGGCACTCCCTCCATCGAGGTGATAATAGGCATTATTTGTAAATGCATTTTGCACCGATAGCATCAGCCTGTTCGGCAAGCTATTATAATAATTGGGTAAAGGGTCATTGGGATGCCTTCGTATATCTTGTAAGGTTTGCACCATCACACTGGATTGACCAAACAAATCTCCTTTCTCGTAAAAGCCATATATATTTATTTGAAACGAAGCTTGGCTAGAGAGATTAACGGGGATTCTTTTACGTAGCGTAATCAATGTATCTTTATAAGCACCTAAATTAAAGCTTACTGCTTTGTGGAAATTTTGCGATTGTATTTCTATGGGTAAGTTGGCTATGATACTGACTAATGTAGCGGCATTTCCGCTATTGGTAACTTGAATAGGAATACTGATAGAGTCTTCATTTCCTAACAAGGAGACAGTCGGTTCCACGACAAAAAGGTTCGCACTTCTTTTACTCTTTACTATAAAGTCGATGGTGTTTTTTTGCAGTACACCATTGGCATTTTCCAATGAAATATGCACTAAATGATCTCCCGCCGTTAAATCCTTTGTATTAAAAATTTTAATAGCAACAAAGCTGCTATCCTGTGGTGCTAATGCGAGGTTTTTTTCTTTCGCTGATAAGAGTTGCAATCCTTTATCCGCTTCAACTTTTAATACGGCTATTTGGTTACTGCTGCTGTTGTTGGTAATTTTTACTATAAAAGAATTAAAGGCCTGCTCTGTTACGACAACTTTGTTTGTTTGTAACTTAAAAGAAAGAGACGTTGCATTTTGTTGGGCATCTGCTTGAGGTATGAAGCTTACTAATAACAAAAACAAGAGACATAATTTTATGGCACTGTTCAAAGAGCACCGTTTGGGAAACTTTATGCTTCCAATAAACAATATGTTGGTTATCCATATTTTCATTCATTATACTCCAATGCTTTGTACTTTTCAGGGTTATAAAGAATTACAAAGCAATTTTTTAGTTTGGTGCAAACACAACTGTCATTTGTGTTGTATATCTTCCGGCAGTGTTACCACTTGCAGCGTTCATATCGGTAATATAGCTGGTGATGATGATAATTGAATACCCCCGAAATGATATCTGCTGTTGCAGGACCGCCTGCATCTGAAACTTTAGGTATTACAAATAATGCAAGGAAAAAAATGAAATCGATATTATTTTGCAGGAATCATGTTTTCTTGCCCTAATTATCCGTTTAATGTAGCCTGTTAATATTTTTGTTTCACTAAGTCACCGCTTATTTGGTTTATCTGATACTGTTCTTTCAATATTTATTTTAAAAGAGAATGGTTTTTAGTTTGGTAATAATACGTATATTATATCTGTTGTATATGTTCCACCCGAGGCTGCTGCAATTGTTGTATTTCCTCCTGGAATAGAATAAGTTAAATCATAATACTGCTCCTGATAGGTACTATTGGTCAATGGGTTGGTTATTATTTGCTGGTCGCCATCTGTTAAATTAATAGCAGTTGACACGATGCCTGCTTTTGCAGGGTTTGCGGCATTGGAAAGATGAATGACAGAAACAGGAATAGTATGTGCACCATTGGTCAAATTGGCGTCTTCTGTCTTTGCTATTATTTGATAAGAATTAAAGGCTTTAACGTATAATTCCTGCGTTTGTGTGACCGAAACACCATTTACATAATCTGTGTTTGTTGTGAAAGGCAGGGAAACACTTGTATGAGCCAAAGACATGGTGGCGCTGCTAGAATTTGTATAAGAAATGACAAAGCTGGCGTTGAGTGTTTGGGTAGCTACCAAGGTGCCGCTTGCATTATAAATACTGAAAGTAAGTGTACAAGTAAAAGTACCCGAACCCGCAAGTAACAGATAATTGCCACCCGCAACTATCATGTCGAATTGATGCTCGGTATAAACGCTAAAAGCTGCTTGAGAATTATTAATGAGTGTAACATCGGATGTACTGAGCGCAACAGGCGTATTGGTTACGCCAATAGCGGCGGCGGACGGACTACCGGTACTTACATTATTAAAAGCCAAAGAAATATGGTCAGGTGTTATACTATTCGTGCCATTACTAAAATTGCCATTGGCACGAACCTTTAAAGACCAACCTATGCAATTAGCGCCATTGGGTGTATATTGTACATGTACTGCATCTGTCGCGGTCTGCCCGGATTGTATTTGCGTGTAGGTTGTAAAATTGGGTACAGGATATTCACCAGTAGCCAATGAAACACCGGAACAACTATTGCTGAAACCTATCTCAATAATTACCGATACATCGGCACTGGACTGAACATTACCAGACGCATCGCAAAAACTAAAAGTTAGTGTCCCTGTATAGTTTCCGGTAGTGGGTACCAATAATTGATTACCTCCCGCGACATGCACATCGAATAATTGCGTATAATAATAAGATGGCGGAGATGCTGGGCCGGTAAAATTAATGGCTGTTGTCGGTGTACTGCTTAAAGAAAAAGATCCGGTGGACGTTGTAGGAGGAAAGGGACTATTGCCTCCATAGCTATTAAATGCAATGCTTACATATTGTGCAGGGATGCTACTGCTGCCATTCGTAAAACTTGTCGAGCTTACTTTTAGCGTGTAACCGTTACCCACGTAATTGCCATTGCCACTAATACTATAAGCCACTATAACAGCTTGTGAAGCTGTTTTACCAGCGGTATTGATACAGTCTGAATAAGTATCAAAGTGAAGTGCATCATAGGGACTTGGGTTGAAGGACGCGCTTAGACTAGCACCACTGCCTCCAACTGGTTTTGCGCCCAATTTTATTTGACCTGTTGCATTATTGATCATAAATACCGCAACAAAAAATAAGACCTCTGTTATTAGATTCTTTTTAGTCATTTGATTCTTTTCAGTTTCTTCTATAATATTTTATTAGAGAAGTGGTTGAAAATTATTTTTAGAATTACTTTACCGTGCTTGAAATAATCTGTTCCTTATCGCGATGAACGAAGTGCCTTTATTTAGACGCTATTTTTAAGAAAAAATTCGTTTTTCCTCTATTGATTCTATGATATATTTTAATTCGCAAACTCTAATTGGGCTATTTTTACTTCATCTTTATTGCCATAAGTTATCAGTGCAGTTGCTGAATATCTGCCTTTTTCTAAATCGGGCAGTGGTATGTATTCATACCGGTTGTCTCCCGGTAAAGAATAAAAGTTAGTTG
>NZ_JBNQGD010000115.1:0-1613 GCF_050436765.1 Arachidicoccus sp.
ATCTAATATCAACAGTTGTACTTTCTCTATTTGGTTTAAAAATTTGATGTAGGTTCCACCTGCCTTAGACAGTAGTATTGTTTCAATGAGGCGGTTCATATTGTAGTATTTGGTTTTATAGCCCATCATACATGCTTTGTGTCCCATTGCGCAAGCAAGAAATGACTTCCCACAGCCTGCAGCGCCTGTAATATGGACGTTGATTCCTTTAGTAAGATAATCTCCCTCCAATAAAGAAGCAAAGGCGGTTTTGCTGAGGTTTCTACTGGGGTCGAAGTCAACCATTTCAGGCGTGGCATTTAAGCGGAGCTTGGCAACCTTTAATAGGGAGCCCAGTCTTTCATTACTGCGATTTAATTTTTCAGCTTCTACCAGATGTGCAATTAGTTCATTGCCTTCCAGCTGATGATGAATAGGCAATTCTAGCTGGGATTTGTAAGAACTAGCCATGCCTCTTAGCCCGATTTCACGCATTTGTTCCAGTGTTTGATTCGTGTTCATTTTGTTGTGTTTGATTAAAGAAATAATTTCTATTTTAATGCAGATTGCTTGGAGCCAATCAGTAATATAAAAAGAGGATTAGTAGATCTTGAAAAAAGGAATCAGGACTAGGAGAATCCTCTTTTTATATTACTGTTCCCGCGGGAGCGTTCGAGGCGGTATTTGCCGGTTATGTGTAGGCTTCACTACCTCGGATATTTTTATGTACAGGAATAGCTCGCTGTTCTTCATCGAACAGACCCGGCTGTTTGTCCATATTGTTTTCGAGCATATTTCTAATGAGTCTAAGCGTTGGTCGTTGGATATGGGAGGCTCCTTTACAACACTGCTCCAGCCGTTCTTTGGTATACTTATTTTGTAGTAGTATCATCGTATTACAGGCTTTAAAATTCTGTTCCATATAGATACTGCTGTGTAAAATTCGACTGGCAACCTGCTGTGTATATTTTCCAACTTTTGAGGCCCTTTCCATAAACTCTTTTTCATTCCATCCTTTTGTGGCTTCCATTGCTTGGTGATTTTTGGGAAGGTGTTCGGCAATACGATTGTACAACGGTTCAGTACTTCTTCTGACATGAAAAGCAATACGTTCAAATTTATAATATAGCTCCACGATTCTGGGGTTATAATGGACTGTCAACTTCTTGCCTACATATTGATAAGGAGCAGAGTAATAATGTTTGTTATCCGGTAGGATAACATAGTAGTTGCGTTGCACTGTGACTTCTTTGATATACATCAGTTCAAAGGGGCTTTCAGGCAGTGGCTTTAAAACTGCTTTTTCGTATCGATTAAACAAATCTCGGCGGCTTTCTTTGGCACCTTTATAGGGTTTTAGATTTAATAGATTGAGTTGTATGCGTATATGCTTGTTTAACTCTTCCAGGCTTCTAAATCTATAATTGCGTAAGGGTCCGTAAATATGATTGTAAACGATGTTTACCGATGTTTCCACCATTGCCTTATGGGTGGGTTTTCGTGGTGCTGTGGCGCTAAAGGTGGTCCCATAATGCTCCGATAACTGATGGCATAACCCGGTAAAAACCGGTTCTGCCTTATCTGCACGAATCACAGCCGTTCTGAGATTGTCACATAAGATCGTTAAGGTAACT
>NZ_JBNQGD010000116.1:0-14489 GCF_050436765.1 Arachidicoccus sp.
AAACTCCTCCGGTGTAATAATCCCCTTTTCCTTTAACTGAAATACCTTTTCTAATTCGTCAGCAGAAGAAATTGGAGACGAACTTTTTGGATTAGCTGACTTTTTTCCTGCCACTTTTATAGCTCTTGCAATCAGCACAATTATAGTTACAGGTATGCCTATAACTATTACAATAATTAGTAATTTTTCGAAGCTGAGTTCTCCCATAAAAATTGTGTTTTTGATTTATTAAAGAAGTTTAGATTTTCAGGTATTATATTTCGTTTGACTGACGATACCCCCTTTCTTTTAAAGAACAGAGAACTTTTCCAGTCCACCAGTAACATTTATATTTATATTAATATTATTTGCTGCTTCGCCATTATTGTATTTTATATTAAATTGTTCATCATCCATTATCAGAAAGATAATACAATCTATAAGTTCGATAATCGCCTGTGTGGTGAAGATAAAAATGATGTGCTCAAATTCCCCCAAGAAGGAATGCTATTATTGCCACCGCCGATCTGTTCTTCATATGCATTATTTAAGTAAAATCTCGATTTACCTAGTTATATCTAACGTAAAATAAATATTTTTTTTCTTGTTTGCAAAATTAATATAAAAAGGCAGTTTTATTAAATCTCCTCTATTAACAATTCATATGGCGAATGTAGAAATATATCTCCTCTAAAGAATATTGTATCTTGGTTTATGTCGTCAAACATCAACTCCATTGGAACATAATAAAATTCCTAATTCTCAAAAAGACTCAAATAATTGAATTGGTGTAATAGGTAACAAACATATCATTTATTTCATATATTTATATTAATGACCCTTCGATGGAGCTGTCCTTCACCCTACAACTTTAAAAGAAACTGTTCCTGAATTCAGGAGCAGTTTCTTTATGCCCTCCATTTATTGATTTTCCTTAAATGAAAAATTGCTGAAATAATTAACATTATTAAATTATATATATACAGTAAAATAAGTCATATATTCGATAATATTGCATTTATTTTAAAATTATTTACAAATAAAGTATGTATTATGAATTTATAATGGTAATTTTGATTAATTATATTAAAATATTAAAAAAACTAATTTATTAAATTGATCTCTTTATCCATAGATTATCAGTTAATCTTTGATTTAGGTAAGGGAAATGGAATCAACCGTTTAATTCAAGGTGTTTTTATTAGTTTCCCATTTAAACTCAGACAGTTAGTGTGAATTGCAAATCTTCGGAATTGTTTGATCGTTTTTTGAACTAAAAAGCTTGCGTATGAAAAGAATATGTATGGTGTTTGTTGTAATGGCTCAAATAATTGCCTCCGCTGCCATGGCGCAAAATCTAACAGACTCAACAAAGAAAGCACCTACATTAAAAATTAGTGGTTCGGTGGATGGTTATTATCGGTACAATTTTAACGCACCCGCTGGAGCTACCAATAATTTGACAAGTTTTACTAACTCGCAAAACTCTTTTGAGTTGGGAATGGCTTCTTTGCGCTTTGATGCTTCGGCGATGGACGGTAAAATATCTGCTACCGCCGATTTAGGTTACGGCAGAAGAGCGGAGGAGTTTTCTTACACCGATGGGGGAATTACAAACGGGCATAGTACCCTTCAGTCTGTTAAGCAACTGTATGTAAGTTTTGCCGCGGGAAGAAATATTACATTAACGCTTGGTAAATGGGCTACACATATTGGCTATGAAGTGTTAGATCCATACGTTAATAGAAATTACAGTATGGATTATATGTTTTCTTACGGTCCATTCTCGCACACAGGTTTTAAGGCACAATATACTAAAGGACATTTAGGTATAATGTTGGGTGTGGCTAATCCGACGGATGTCGTTACTACTGTATCCCTGGTGAAAACGTTGTTGGGACAGATATCTGAATCTTTTGGTAAAACAAGCCTGTACTTGAATTACCAAGGTTTTTGGGGGGCAAAAAATGGGACGAATGCAAACCCTTTGGTTACCTACAATAATCTAAAAAGTTTACACCAATTGGACTTTGTGTTGACTTCTACCTTATGCAAACAGTTTAGTTTGGGCTACAATGGTACGATACAATTTAGAGAAGATATTAACTCGACCGTAGGAAATAAAAGCTGGTGGGGCTCTGCTTTATATTTAAACTATGACCCAACTAATATGTTAGGCTTTACTTTGAGGAGTGAATACGTCGAAGATAGAAAAGCAAGTTTATTGCCTGCTACAAAACTTACGGACTTAACACTAACATTAAATTACAAACTGGGTGGTCAGTTTTTGCTTATGCCTGAGTTGAGGTATGACCATGCTGCAGAAGATATCTTTCAAGCTAACAGTGGAACGACAAATTCCACAGTTAGCGCATTAGTCGCAGTCGTTTATCACTTCTAACTAAGAAAAGATTTTTATTGAAAAATAATAAGCCGAAAATTTCTTCGGCTTATCTATCCTTTTTTATTTTTTCCCTAATTCAATTACTTGGCAATCTTTTATCTCTTGTTGATCAATGACAAATTTCACCAATGTCTGTACCTGATGCCAACCTTGTTTGCCGCAGGCGCCCGGATTCATGTGTAAACAATGTAATTTGTCATCGTACATGATTTTTAATATATGCGAATGTCCACTGATAAAAAGTTGCGGTTCTTCCTTTTTGATTAAATCTCTTACCCCCGGTGCATAGTGTCCTGGATAGCCTCCAATATGTTTCATTAAAACTTTTATCTCTTCACAAAAAAAGATATTTTCTAAAGGGAATGTTTCACGCACTTTTTGCCCATCAATATTACCATACACGCCACGTAAAGGTTTAAAATCCCTGAGCGACTTCAATATAGTCGCATCACCGACATCGCCGGCATGCCATATTTCATCACAATCTTTAAAATGGATGAAAATATTTTCAGGAAGGTAGCTATGGGTATCGGAAAGTAAACCAATTTTTGTCATGAAGGGAAGGCTTGTTAAGGGGTAATCTTTCTATTTAAATAACTAGAATAATCAGTAACTTCAGAATTATATGTTTCTTGCATGTATGGCGAAGAAAGTATAAAGTCAGCAGTAGCAGGACAACAAGCCATAGGAATATTCCATACCACGCCGAGGCGTAACAATGCTTTTACATCGCTGTCATGTGGTTGGGCTTCCATTGGATCCCAAAAGAATATAACCATGTCAATTAGGCCTGTCGCAATCATTGAACCCATTTGTTGGTCTCCACCTAATGGCCCACTCATTACACGTTGAATCGGGACCCCAATTTTTTCTTCTATTCTTGCGCCGGTTGTACCGGTGGCGATAAGATTGTGTTTAATCAATTCTTCTTTGTGTGCATCTATCCAATCGATTAGATCATCTTTTTTGTGATCGTGTGCTACTAATGCAATGTTTTTTTTGGCTTTAAGCTCTTTGTAAGATTTCATTTAATTTTATTTTGTAGAATAATCCATTATAGGATGCCGTTCAAAATTATGTTTGTTGTTAAATATGTATCGATAAGTAACTAAATGCCTACTTTGTTTTCCGCCCAAACCTTTGTAAATATTGAGCATACGCGGATTCCAATCGCCCGTCCACCCCATTTCATACCTACTATAAGACTTTTCTGCTTGAATAAATTTTGAACCTTCTGTAATCATAAATGCGTCAATACCGAGCACCTGATATTTCGGTACAACACCGAAAGCAATACCTGTAAATCTTTTGCAGGCCCCTGTTTTCTTCATCCAAAGCAAACGCAGTTTTTGCAGCCAGCCAAACTTGCCGTTGAATTGTTTGAAATATTGATTAAGATCCGGAATATTAATCCACATTGCAATAGGCTCTTCTTTGTAATAAGCAAACCAAATGATACGTTCATCAATAATAGGCTTCATTTTCATAAAGAGTTTAGCAATATCTTCCTTCTCAATCTCTTTACCTTCTTTGTGCTGCGACCAAGCAGCATTGTAAACCGTGGCAAAATCTTCGGCGTGTTTTTCAATATTATTGATGTCGATATGGCGGGCTTTGTAATCTGGTTTTTTTTCAAATTTTGCATGGCGCTCAATATATTTTTCAGGTAATTGATCGTCAATATTCATGGCATAATAATATTGATTGTAGAAATTTTGAAAACCGTATTGTTCAAATAGCTTTTGATAATAAGGTGGATTGAAAGCCATTCCATAGATTGGTTCTTCGTCAAAGCCATCTATCAATAAACCCCACCATTTGTCGCGGTCACCAAAGTTAACAGGACCATCCATTGCATCGACATTTTGTTTCTTAAGCCAGTTTTGAGCTGTGTCAAAAAGTAAATTAGCCGCGTCCTGGTTATCTATACAATCAAAGAATCCGACGCAACCTGTAGGGAAATCGGTGCCATCATTTAAATATTTGTCGTAAACAAAAGCCGCGATGCGGCCGATTGTTTTATTGTCTTTCTTCAGTAACCACCTGCAAGCCTGCCCGTTCTCGAAATATTTGTTTGTCGTCGGATCAAATACTTCATTTATATCGTTATCCAACGCTCGCACATAATTGGGGAAGTTGCTGCCTATGCGGGCAGCAACTTCTATAAAATCCTTTTTGTCTTGGACTGATTTTACTTCTACAATATTCATCCTTTGCAACAATTTTTACGAAAATAGGTAAAGCGAAATAAAAAACAGCGGAATAGTAAATTTTCCGCTGTAGCTATTTATTTTTCGTTATTATATTCGTGTATTATGTATTGAATTGATCGTGTATTAAATGGTAGGTCATTAAATTTTTTTAAAATATCATTCTTGTCTATAATAAGCGTGGTCATATTCTCTTTGGCTACCGATTGGGAAGAAAGTATCCCGTTTACGTTTAGGAGCGGACCTCCTCCTTTCTGTGCCAGCCAGATGACACTTGTAGAGGGTGAACCTGGATGATTACTATTTAATAGTACATATTGATATAAATTTATTTTACCGTTTTCCAAGCATTCCATCCATTGCGGGTCTGTGACTGTGGATAATTGAATACTTCGAAATAATTTCCCTTGCGTCGAATAAGCCGTATAAGTTTGAGGATCGAGCAATAATTTTTTGCCATTGATAATAAAGTATGGCTGGCCAAAAATCTTCTTTTGAAAACGGCCGCGAAGGGTGTCATTATTATTGGTAACCAAAAAATCGTTATGTTTCTTTTGGTGTTTCTGTGCTTGTGTGTGTGACTGAATACACATGCAGAAAACCAATGATAAAAAAAGCGGTGTGAATTTCTTCATTCAATATTTTTGTCACAAAGATAAGAGAAGTTTAAACTAATTCAATTACCATCGCGCTGGCACCGCCACCTCCATTGCAAATGCCAGCGGCACCCAGTTTGCCGCCATTTTGTTTTAATACATTTATTAACGTAACAATGATTCTTGCGCCACTACAGCCAAGTGGATGTCCAAGAGAAACTGCACCACCGTTTACATTTACTTTTGCGGCATCTAAATTCATTTTTTGGATGTTAGCTAGCCCAACTACAGAGAAAGCTTCATTCAATTCGAAAAAATCGATTTGCTGCAGGTTAAGCCCCGCCTTGGTAATAGCTTTAGGTACCGCTAAAGATGGCGTTGTAGTGAACCATTCCGGTGCCTGCTCCGCATCAGCATAACTTTTAATAATTGCGATAGGTTTTATATGAAGCAGTTCTGCTTTTTCTTTACTCATCAGAACTAATGCAGCGGCTCCATCATTCATTGTAGAAGCATTTGCCGCAGTTACTGTACCATCTTTTTTAAACACAGGTTTTAGTTGAGGGATTTTTCCAAACTTTACGTTGAAAGGCTCTTCGTCTTTATCTACGATAAGGGCATCACCTTTTTTTTGTGGTATAGAAACTGGCGTAATCTCTTCCGAGAAATTTCCTGCATTCCAGGCATTTTGGCTACGAGTATAACTTTCAATGGCAAAACTATCTTGTGCATCTCGAGAAATATGGCAATCTTCCGCACATAATTCTGCTGCGTTTCCCATAGCATAATTATGATACACATCTGTCAACCCATCTTTGGCGAGACCGTCAATACTTTCAACATTTCCATATTTTTGTCCCCAACGCATATTGGGCAAATAAAAAGGGACGTTACTCATACTTTCCATACCTCCGGCAACAATTATATCAGCATCCCCTAACAAAATGCTTTGTGTTGCTAACGCAATTGCTTTCATTCCACTTGCACAAACTTTATTAACGGTAGTAGCAATCACTTCGTTGGGTAAGCCTGCAAATTTAGCAGCCTGTCTTGCAGGAGCTTGTCCGAGATTGGCTTGTAGTACGTTACCCATGATCACTTCATCTATTTGATTAGGTTTTAATCCAGCTTTTTCTACCGCGCTTTTAATAGCGAGAGCTCCTAATTGCGTTGCGGATAAATCTTTCAATGAGCCGCCGAAACTTCCAATGGGTGTACGTGTCGCTGAGACGATATAAACTGTTTTGTTATTCATTTTATCTTATAATTTTCCCAAAAATAACGATTGTTAGGTTAATGGAGCCCTTATTATTTTGTGAATTATTTTTGAGTGAACTTACTTGTCTTCATTTTCTGGCAGATGACTAAGAATATCAGGTAGATCCCCTATCGGTTAATTTGGTTAATGAGTTGATATTTGTGATTTTCAACAAATGCGTTGGAGCGGGAGTCGCCTTCATCTCTTAACCTGAGTATTGTCAAATACGCATTGGTATCCGTTGTTTTTGAGCAAAACGTTGTGCATATTTATACATATCAAAATTTTGGATTGTACAATCCGTACTAAGGAAGAATTTGTTGTATTTATCTAATTAATCCAAACCCATTGTCCATTTCTGTTTTCATCCTGCGATGAGGTGTTGGCGGTCCAAGAGGTAAAAGGAAGTAATCGGTATATCCTGTCAGAAAGCATAGGAATTAGATTTAGGGATCTTGTCGACGTTTTAATTGTGATAATTGCCATCCGTCATTTATACTCGGGGGTTATCTGTTCATAGGCATTATCACAACATTTCTTAAAATCATTAGGTCATTTTGATACTGCAAAATCTACTGTTGGCCTTGATAAAAGAACAGATAATATAGCCGAAGTAAAAGTAATTTTTATAGATGTCTGCTTAATAATGCAAAAATGCCCTGAAAAACTCTATCTCTCTAAATAATTGTTGTCAAATTATCCCTTACTTTGTTGTTCATTCAAAGATGAATAATTCGTCCATTTTAGAAAGCCCCATTGAATACCTTAAAGGAGTCGGTCCCTTGAAGGGTGATATGTTGCGCAAAGAATTGAACATTCATACTTTCGGCGACTTGCTCAATCATTTTCCGTTGAGACATATAGACCGCACACAAATAAATTTTATTGCTGATATTAATTCCAACACCGATTTTATACAAGTGAGGGGTCATATTGATGAATGGCAAGTTTTAGGTGTGGGTAGAGCAAAAAGACTAGTGGCACAATTAAAAGATAGAACGGGAAATCTTGAACTGGTATGGTTTCAGGGTGCGAACTGGATAGAGAAATTATTGGAGCGAAGATTGGAGTGGCTGGTCTATGGTAAAGTGAGTTTTTTTAACAACAAACCGCAAATGTCGCATCCAGAAATGGAAATTGCTGCTGATATCAATGCTGAGGGGAAACCATTTTTAGAACCAATTTACCCGACAACAGAAAAGTTAAAAGCAAGAGGATTGAATGGGCGGCAAATTGGAAAATTGGTCTATAATCTATTACCACAAATTTCGTTAAAAGATTTGCCTGAGAATATTCCGCTTTATTTCGTGGATACTTTAAAGCTGACACCGAGACTAAAAGCCTACGGGGATATTCATTATCCTCCCTCGCAGGAGTATTATCAACAAGCCTTGAGGAGACTGAAATTTGAAGAATTGTTTATTGCGCAGATAAGGCATAATATTACAAGAATTGGTCGTAACAGGCATTCCAAGGGGATATTATTTGATTCAGTAGGCGATTTGTTCAATACTTTTTACGAGAAATATTTACCCTTTACTTTGACGGGTGCACAAAAAAGAGTGCTGAAAGAAATTCGTCAAGATACAGCGCGAGGACATCAAATGAACCGTTTGTTACAAGGTGACGTAGGAAGTGGAAAGACCATTGTTGCTTTATTGGCCATGTTATTGGCTGCGGATAATGGATACCAAAGCTGTATGATGGCCCCAACGGAAATATTGGCACAGCAACACTTCCAAGGCCTATCTGAATTATTAAAAGATTTGCCAGTAGAAATTAGAATACTTACGGGAAGCACTAAAGTAAAAGCACGCAGACAGATATTAAAAGAATTGGAAGAAGGTGAAGTGCAAATGGTAGTGGGTACGCATGCGGTAATTGAAGATAAAGTAAAGTTTAGAAATTTGGGCCTGGCAATCGTGGATGAGCAACATCGTTTTGGTGTGGCGCAGCGGGCAAAGTTGTGGAGCAAAGCAGCCATCCCGCCACATGTATTGGTGATGACCGCGACGCCTATCCCACGTACATTGGCAATGACTGCTTATGGTGATTTGGATTATAGTGTGATGGACGAGTTGCCTCCGGGAAGACAGCCAATTACCACCATCCATCGTACCGATATTCATCGCATGAAAGTAATGGAATTTGTAAGGACAGAAATTGATAAAGGTCGTCAGATATACGTAATCTATCCCCTGATTGAAGAAAGCGAGAAAATGAGTTATGAAGATTTGATGCAAGGATACGAGCAAGTAAAGACCTACTTTCCAGAGCATAAATACAAAATAAGTATGGTACATGGTCGTCAACCTGTAGAGCAGAAAGAAGAAAATATGCGACGTTTTGTAAGCGGTGAAACGGAAATTATGGTGAGTACAACGGTGATTGAAGTAGGTGTAAATGTACCGAATGCTAGTGTTATGATTATTGAAAGCTCAGAGAAGTTTGGACTTTCACAATTGCATCAATTACGTGGAAGAGTGGGACGTGGAACGGAAAAAAGTTACTGTATTTTATTGACCGGGCAAAAATTGAGTGGCGATGCGCGTGAACGAATAAAAATTATGTGTGCTACTAACGACGGATTTAAAATTGCCGAAAAGGATTTGGAATTGCGTGGTCCGGGCGAAATTGAAGGTACTCGTCAAAGCGGGGCGCTCAATTTTAAGTTGGCCAGTTTAATCAATGATAGAGAAATGCTGGAGGCTGCAAAACTGTATGCCGAAAGACTTATTGAGGACGATGAAAATATTGAAAAACAGGAAAATGTTCCTTTGAAAAACTATTTACTTTCTATAAAAGGTAAAACGGCATGGAGTAAGATTTCTTAATGCTACTTAAACTGTAGGGTTTCCAAAAAATCTTTTGCCCACCTCGCGACATAGCGCTGCGCCTTTGCGATTAGTTAGTAAAAGTTATCTGTTATACAAATTAACGATAGTGGGTAGCGTAATCTTAGGAAATCGTCATTTATTTTTATGAAATATTATAGAATGTTAGCTGAACAAGAAGAATGCTAAATAAGATTGATCTATTGACAGGCTTCCTCATCTGTCGAAATTTACTATCTGAAATTTTTCTTCAATCGTCAAAGAATTTTCTAATAGAATATCGAAAATATGTGAGCCATATTTGGCATAAAATCCGGCGATATTTTCCTGCCGTTCCTGCAAACTATTGTTGGGGAAAAGTTGTGATTTTAATTTGACAACTTGTCTTTGCTCCGTTGTCAACTGTTTTCTTTGTGTGGAAGCAATTTTCTTTTCTAAATGCTCTATTTTCTGGAGGGCCTTTAGGTACAAGGCTTCTGTGTGTTTTGTTAAGGTCGTGTCAACCGCTGCCGCTTTGGTTTTTATTTCTTCGTATATCGTTTTTAAGCCATTGAATTCTTTTTCTAATGAAATTTTTTCTTTTTGTTGGGCAACAATTTTATCTAAAATTTCAAATTCCTTTTTGAAAAAATCTGCTGCTTCTAAATTTAATTTTTCAATGGTTGCCGTTTGTTTTTGATTGATTAATAAAAAAGAATTGCGCAGCAACAAAAGTGGATAAGGAATGCTTACTGCGTCATATACCTTTTTCATTTCAAGCCAATAGGCAATTTCGCCACCGCCCCCTACAAAGGCTACATTCGGTAATATAGTTTCTTGAAATGGACCGCGTAATACAACATTTCCACTAAAACGCTCAGGAAATCTCTTTACTTCTTCCAGTAATTCTTCTTGTGAGAACTCAAGTTGCAAAGCAGTTACAAAATATTTATCATTAACTACTTCTATGCGTTCTCTTTTATCTTCCAACAAATAAAACAGGTTAAGTTCTCTGCCGGACGCCTGTGCGTGATAATTTTTTTCTGTTAATGCTGCAACCGTTTCTTGTAAGGCATTGTATGAAAATTGTTCTTTAATTTCTTTGGTAATAATAGGTTCAAATATGTTCTTTAATGCAGCGTTATCCGGGATTATGACCAAAACACCATATTTGCCGAAAAGATCATTGACTAATTCTAATGTGGCCTGTTGGATGCTTTTATTAAAGGTATATGCTTGTCTTAGTTTCTCTGCCCATTCCTTTCCAAAAGGCTCCACGCCGATCTGCGCTTGTATTTCATCAATTAATGAAATTAATTGTTTATCTACTTGCATTCTGCCGACAGCGCCTGTTTGTCTGGTTTGCCAAATGTATTTTTTTCCGTTGATGGAAATATTGTTCAATTCCTCTAGGTCGGCATCTTCACTTCCCATATAAAATACGGGTACAAAATGCTGCTGTGGATATTTTTTTTCGAGCATTTGAGCCAATTTTACAACATGTAAAATTTTATAAACAAAATATAGCGGGCCGCCGAAAATATTGGGTTGATGCGCAGTGGTGACGGTATAAGTATTTTTTTCTTTTAAAGAAAGGATATGCTGCTGAACAATTGGTTCAACAGACACCGTTGCATATTGTTTTTGTAGTTCACTTGCTAAAATTTCTCTCGTTGACTGTGGAAAATTAGCTCTTGCATTAATTGCATTTTGCAATCCTTCTTCAGAAATAGGGTGAGCCCAAAAAGGTTGCAATACCCGCTTTTGTTCAATATAATCAATGGCTATTTTTGAGAAATAGCCCGTGTCCTTATAATCAATATATTTTGCGATACAATTGCTTTCTTTCATATAATTATTCATCTCTTTTCTCGGAACAAACTGTAATAACTATAACGAATTAGTAATTAATATTTACTCATCTTTATAGGGCTTTGACTTCTATGTTATCTGTTGTTCTAATAGTTTCTCCATTGCAATTTGTAAAATAAACAGGATTATCCAAATCATGAAATTTATATACTTTACAACCAGCCTATTCAAAGAGGCACTCAACAGTATAATAAGTATTGTTTTTATACTTTTCAGCAAATACCGGCCTTTGAATAACTCGGCCTGTAATTACCAAAAGAAAGAACAAGGTTAGTACTATTTCACAAACTTATTTTTTGTTTATAGATGCAAATTAAAAACCAGAAAAAATAAAAAACTAAAAGGTGATAATTCGATATTTATAAATGTTCCATATTACAATTCAACTACTTCTCCTTCCAGATCGTAATCATAGGCCTTAGTGATTTTTACCTGGACGAATTCCCCAATTTTCAATTTCTTTTTTGAATGAATCACTACTTCATTGTCTACTTCCACGCTGTCGAATTCGGTACGGCCTAAATACCTGCCGGCTTCTTTTTTATCGATCAATACCCGTAACGTCTGTCCAACTTTTTCCATATTTTTTTCCAAAGAAATTTCTTGTTGCACTTCCATTATTTCTTCTGCACGACGCTGTTTCTCAGCTGCGGGAATATCATTTTCCAATTCATAGGCGCTCGTATTTTCTTCATGGCTATATTGGAAAATGCCCACCCGATCAAAACGATTTTTGATCAGGAAATCTTTCACTTCTTCTACGTCTTCCAAGGTCTCGCCAGGGAATCCGGTGATTAGCGTCGTACGTAAACAAATACCGGGATTAGTTGCACGAATAGCCGCAATTAAATCTTCCATTTCTTTGCGTGTGCTTTGGCGTTTCATCGCTTTTAACATATGGTCACTTGCGTGTTGCAAGGGCATGTCAAGATAGTTACAAATGTTTTTTCTGTCGCGCATTACTTCTAAAACCTCCATTGGAAATTTATTGGGGTAAGCGTAATGCAAACGAATCCATTCCAATCCTTCAACGTCTGCAAGTTGGTTCAGTAAATCAGCAAGACTTCTCTTTTTGTATAAGTCTAATCCGTAATAAGTTAGTTCCTGAGCGATGAGCATAATTTCTTTTACACCGCCTTTCACGAGGTTTTTGGCCTCTTTGACCAGATCTTCCATAGGGCGGGAAATATGCCCCCCACGCATAAGGGGGATGGCGCAAAAGGAGCAAGTACGATTACAGCCTTCACTAATTTTGAGGTAAGCATAATGTTGGGGGGTACTTAAAAAACGTTCGCCCAGTAATTCTGCTTTGTAATCGGCTTCAAATTTTTTAAGTATCAGCGGTAATTCCATAGTGCCAAACCATGCATCTACTTCTGGGATTTCGGCTTCTAAATCTCCGCGATAACGTTCGCTTAAGCAACCAGTTACGTATACTTTATCTAGTTTTCCCCGCTTTTTTAAATCTACCTGGTCCAGGATTGTATTAATGCTTTCCTCCTTTGCCTTATCAATAAAGCCGCAAGTATTTATCACCACAATGTTGTGGTCGAGCTTATCGTTTTCGTGTGCTACGTCAATATCATTGGCTTTTAGCTGCCCACTCAATACCTCACTGTCCACGAGGTTTTTGCTACAACCCAGAGTAATAATATTTACTTTGTCTTTGGTTAAAGTTCTTGCTTTCATAATTTGGAATATGCAAAGGTACTGCATTGAAACCGAAAGCTCAAAGCAGAAAACTATAACTTATAGTTAGGAGGTATTATCGGTTGGATTTATCATTATTGTACCTATTTGACGCATTATTTCGGGTAACAGGCGACCAATTTTCTGATGTAATTCTATTCTCGTCTATTGCTGCTCGGCAAATCTTGCTTCTTAATCAGTTTTTCCGTCCTTCTCCAGGCTTCTGCTTCTGATGATACCTTTTGCTTTTCGGATCCGGCATTTGCTTTTTTAAGCCGCTCCAATACCTTTTTGAACACACCGCCGATAAGTATTTCAATTATATCTATTTACTAAAAGAAGCATTGTTCTTTTTCGTCGTTTCCACGAGTATGGTCCTTTTTCTTTCGTATAATTTAATAATGCCTGGAGCGATGAATTAGGAAAACCGCTAAAATGTTTAATAATGAAAATTGATTGTTTGAACCAAATCAGGATGCAGGCTTCTTGCTACGGGGCAAGTGCGGGCAATCGTTTCCAGAATCTTTTTTTGTTTATTGTCGAGTTGCAAATTTGCCGGGAAATAAATATTTACTTTAATCTCAGCAATCCTGCGTGGTTCGGGATTCATGATTTTCGTTATTTCCAGTTTTGTACCAACTAAATTTATAACCCAAGTGTCTGTTTTAATGGCCAACGTAGTGATAATGCAACTACCCAACGCGGTTGCTACTAAGTCGGTAGGAGAGAAGCGTTCGCCTTTGCCTTTATTGTCTGTAGGGGCATCTGTTTCAATAATGCTATCGCTCTGCAAATGTCTACAATCTGCACGAAGCTCGCCTTTGTAAATAATCTCTGAAGTCATTTTATTAAAGGTTTATGATGTTTGAATTTTGAATCTGAAGGTAACGCAGTCAAAACAAAAAAAGGTAGATTATTATCTTAAATTTGTAAGTAAGTGTTAATAATTAAAATTGAATAAATGAAAGTTTTGGATAAATCTGATAAAAAGGAATTGGCGATACTTGCTTTCGCGACGCAAAAGCAATTTGCAATATGGTTGTCAAAGAACTTTCAGAGCTCGGAAGGTTTGTGGTTGCGGCTATATAAAAAAGAGTCGGGCGAAAAGACCATTACTTATCCGGAAGCTTTGGATGAAGCGCTGTGTTACGGCTGGATCGACGGGCAATTGAAACCCTATGATGAACGGTCCTATTTAAGAAAATTTACTCCTCGTCGTGCGAAGAGTGTTTGGTCAAAAAAGAATATTGAACACGTAGAGCGTCTTATCGCGGTTGGCAAAATGAGACCTTCCGGTATTGAAAAGGTAGAAGCAGCCAAAGTTAATGGGAGTTGGGCAATAGCTTATGATTCTCCTAATAACATTACAATTCCGGATGATTTCATGACTGAGTTGCAAAAAAATGAAAAGGCGAAGTCTTTTTTTGAATCTTTGAATAAGGCGAATAAATATGCCATCGCCTGGCGTTTGCAAACGGCGAAGAAACCGGAAACCAGATCGAAGCGGATGAACGCTATTTTGATAATGCTTTCAAAAGGTGAGAAATTCCATTAACGTTTGCTTTTTGTAATCAGGCGCTCGGTTGTCACTTATTTAAATTGTTTTACCTTTGCCTTTCAATTATAAATAATGGAAGAATTACTTAATATACCCTCATCACCCGGCTC
>NZ_JBNQGD010000117.1:0-9173 GCF_050436765.1 Arachidicoccus sp.
AGATAACATTAAAATAATAATAAAATAATGTGGAAATAAAAAGAATAAAAACCAGGTATTTTGAATAGCTCCCATTTTCGCCCTTTTTATATACTTTTTCCACATAGTTAATTAACTGTGGAAAGCTGTGAATTAGAAAATGTTTATTACTTTTTATATTATTCACATTTTAAGAAATAATTAGCTGAAATCTAATAAAGATAGTAATCTTAGTGTAAATAAAATTGTGGATTGATGGGGATAATTAAAAACTAATTAACTTTGATAAGTGTGAATAACAAAGTTGTCAAGAAATCCACACCCCTAATAATAATAGGTTTTTTAAATAAATAATGATATAATAATTACTACGACAGATATGAACATTTTAGAAGCAACAGAAAATTTAAATAAAAGAGGTTTTATGGATGTAGCGGTATCTCCCACTTTAGATTTATTTGCAGAGATAGAAAAATTAAAGAAAGAAAAGAATGCCATTATTTTGGCGCATTATTATCAGGAAGCCGATATTCAGGATGTAGCCGACTATATTGGGGATAGTTTGGGATTGGCCCAACAGGCTGCTCAGACTGGTGCTGATATGATTGTCTTTGCAGGTGTGCATTTTATGGCGGAAACGGCTAAAATTTTAAATCCTCAAAAAAAAGTGGTTTTACCTGATTTAAATGCGGGTTGTTCTCTGGCGGACAGCGCGCCTACAGATGCATTCAAGAAGTTCAAAGAGAAACATCCGGATCATATAGTGATTTCTTATATTAATTGTACAGCGGAAATTAAAGCTTTAAGCGACATAATTTGTACAAGTAGTAATGCTGAGAATATTGTCAATAGTATTCCCCTAAATCAACCTATTATATTTGCGCCGGATAAAAATTTAGGTGCTTTTATTAATAAGCAAACGGGGCGTAATATGCTTCTTTGGAATGGTTCCTGTATGGTCCATGAGATTTTTAGTTTGGAGAAGATTTTGAAGCTTAAAACGACGTATCCCGACGCTAAAATTTTAGCACACCCGGAGTGCGAAGAGATTATTTTGAAAGAGGCTGATTTTATCGGAAGTACTACGCAAATTTTAAATTTTGCAAAAACAGATACAGCTACTCAATTTATTGTTGCCACCGAAGCGGGAATTTTACATCAAATGGAAAAGGATTCCCCGAATAAGAAATTTATTCCTGCTCCGCCTAATAATGCCTGTGCTTGTAATGATTGTCCCTATATGAAGTTAAATACATTGGAGAAATTGTATTTATGTATGAAATATGAACAGCCGGAAATTTTAATGGAAGAGAAATTGCGCTTAGCCGCTCGTAAGCCTATTGTCAGGATGCTGGAAATTAGTAAAGCTACAGGGTTAATAAAATAACTTAATTGCCTGTATTTGTGAAAATATTTTGCTCTATTTTTTGTTTCTTTTTATACTCGATATATTTCTTGTAGGTTATTTGGATATATCGTCCTAATTCAATTTCATTCATTAATAATAGTTCCTCATAGGTAGGTCTGTAGCGTTTCATGTATTCATCTCGCGCTGTATCATACAGGCCGGTTAAAGTTTCTACTTTTTCTTTTGTGAACCGATGATCTATATATCTGTCCTGCTCAATCTCTAAGGCAAATTTATGGTAGACTTCCTGGCGTTTATTATAGCCAAACCTGAACATATTAACAACCGCATCCAAGTCTACGCCGATACCTGTTGGCGTTACGGATACCCCTTCACCAAGTGCCTCTGATGGTTTTTTCCAATTAAATATCTTAGAGTAGAAATTTCTTAAGAAAATGGAGTCTTTTAGGTAGTTACGGGTTTCTACAGTTACGGTAGGTAATATGTTATCTTGTTTAAGGTAGCTGGGTAAGTATATTCTGACTTCGAAGTTATTGGGATTTTTAATAGTATCTATTGCATATTTAATAGTATTCTTATAATTGTATCTAAACCAGATGGAATCCTTTATACCGGAGACTTTTATACTATATCCCCCATCGGGTTTACTAATAGATTTATTTCCAGAGGAAGTATAGACTTCAACTGAATCCAGCGGAGTTCTGTATTTATCTTCATAAACGAAGCCTTTTATGGTTGTTTGTGCGCACAGCGTAGTACCAGTATATGTGGAAAATATAAGTGCGATTAGGATTTTTATAGTGTGGTTTAACTTCAATAGATAGAGATTTCTAGACAGTAATATTACTAACTCTTCATAGATTGTTGAACTAATAAAATTGTAAATTTACTATCTACCCATATGTACCATTAATATTTGAATATCTGTAGGGTTAATACCACTTATTCTACTGGCCTGTCCGATTGTTTTTGGCCTTATTTTGACGAATTTTTGTCTTGCTTCGTTTCCTAGTGCTACAATTTTAGTGTAATCGAATGTAGTGGGAATAATTAAATCATCCATTTTATTTATGCGGCTGGCTATTTCTTCTTCCTTCTCTATATAACGTTCATATTTTAATTGTATTTCAGCTTGTTGGAGGATATTTATATTATAATTATTTAATATATTATTATTTGTATATTTAAATAATTCACTTAAATAAACATCTGGACGCAATATTAGTTTTGCTATTTTTTGTTTTTCGGTTATTGGTGTAGAATGGATATTTTCCAGGTAAGGGTTGATTTCTTCTGGTGTCAATGAAATTTCCTGTAGTTTTTTAATCAATTCTTTTATATTATTTTTTTTATTTACTACATTGGTATATCTATCTTCTTTAGCTAGACCTAAGTGGTAGCTTAATTCAGTTAATCTTAAATCAGCATTATCTTGTCTTAAGAGTGTTCTATACTCTGCTCTACTAGTAAACATTCTATAGGGCTCGTCGGTACCTTTGTTAATTAAGTCATCTATTAATACACCGATATATGCTTCATTTCTTTTTAATATTACCGGTGCTTTTTCATTGATGGCTTGACTGGCATTTATTCCTGCCATTAGTCCCTGGCAAGCTGCTTCTTCATAACCGGTTGTTCCGTTTATCTGACCTGCAAAAAAAAGATTTTTAATTAGTTTGGTCTCTAAATTTGCGTTTAATTGTGTTGGTGGGAAGAAGTCATATTCTATAGCGTAGCCCGGTCTAAACATTTTTACATTTTCAAAGCCTGGAATGCTTTTTAATGCTTTATGTTGAACATCTTCCGGTAAGGATGTTGAAAAACCATTTACATAGATTTCTACAGTTTTGAAACCTTCAGGTTCTATAAATAATTGGTGTCTATCCCTATCGGCAAATCTGTTTATTTTATCTTCAATGCTGGGGCAATATCTTGGTCCGGTTCCTTCAATCCTGCCGGCAAACATCGGACTTTGAGCAAATCCGGTTTTTAATATTTCATGGACCTTAGTATTTGTATAGGTAATATGACAAGGTAATTGTTGTTCTGGTTTTATTTTTTCTATGGACTTGTAGGAAAAGCCGACAATTTCTGTATCTCCGTCCTGAATTTCCATTTTACTGTAATCGAGGCTTCTTGCATCTACTCTTGGTGGCGTACCTGTTTTAAGTCTGTTACTTTCAAATCCATTTTTCACCAACTGTTCTGTTATTCCAATAGCGGCTCTTTCTGCTACTCTACCTCCGCCAAATTGTTTTTCACCTATATGAATGATGCCATTTAAAAAAGTTCCGCTTGTAATAATAACTGCTTTAGCTTTTATTTCGTGCCCCAATCCTGTTTTTACGCCATAGACTTTATTATCTTTTATTAATAGGCCCTGGACCATATCTTGATAAAAGTCTAGATTTTCAGTGTGTTCTAACATTTCTCTCCACGTTAATGCGAATAACATTCTGTCGTTCTGTGTTCTTGGACTCCACATTGCTGGTCCTTTACTCTTATTGAGCATTCTAAATTGAATCATACTTTTATCAGACACGATTCCGCTATAACCGCCCATTGCGTCTATTTCGCGAATTATTTGTCCTTTAGCTATTCCGCCCATTGCTGGATTGCAACTCATTTGTGCAATGGTATTCATATTCATGGTGATGAGTAATACTTTATTGCCCATGTTCGCTGCTGCTGCTGCTGCCTCACTACCGGCGTGACCTGCACCAGCTACAATTATATCGTACTCTTGAAACATTTATTTTTATTTAAGTGCAAAGGTAAATTATAAAAATAAATATAGTGTTTCACGTGAAACACTATATTTATTTTAGATAATAAACTATCTATACATCGCTAGATATTGATTTTCCTTTTTACGCATTTGTTCTGCCTCCGCCTTAGTTTTATCTTTATAACCACATAGATGTAAAGCCCCGTGAAATAAAACGCGTAACATTTCACTTTTAAATGAGGTGGACATTGTGATCGAATTATCTTTTACTCTTTCGACACTTATATAAACTTCAGCTTCTGTTTGATTATTTTTACTGAGTTCAAATGTTATAATATCTGTGTAATAGTCGTGTTGTAGATGTTGCTTATTTATTTCTAATAGATATTCATCAGAACAAAAAATATAATCAATTCTATTAAGTGACTTCTTCTCTAATTTAAAGAGTAACTCTATAAATTTTTTTACCTCTTTTTTATTTAAAAGGTGAACCGTTTGATCTATATAATGAAAAAATACTTTATCCATTCATTTTGTTGTTTAATTGTCAAAATTCGTAAATAAAATTCATTATTATAAGATGAATGCTTAAATCTAGTAAATTTGCGTACATTAATTATTGATTATGAAGAAGCTGTCTGATATAAGTGTGGGTAAGTCTGTGGTTATTAAAGAATTTGTGAATAACGAAATTTTTATAAAATTGATGGAAATGGGTTGTATACCTGGTGAAATTGTAAAAGTGGATCAAATAGCGCCGCTCGGCGACCCTATCTCTATTTCTGTTGTTGGATATAATCTTAGCTTACGATTGAATGAAGCGGAATATATTTTAGTGGAGGAACTCTAAATTATTGGCATGAAAATAGGATTATATTTTGGTTCTTTTAACCCCATACATGTCGGTCACATGATAATTGCAGAGCATGTAGTTAATCATTCGGATTTGAAACAAATTTGGTTTATCCTTTCTCCTCAAAATCCTCTAAAACCTTCAGGTGCCCTACTTAATGAATATGACCGGCTGCATCTATTAAATATTGCAATAGACGACAGCGAAAAATTTAGGGCGATGGACGTGGAATTTAAATTACCTAAACCATCCTACACGATAACCACGCTTGTGTATTTGGAGGAGAAATATCCGCAGCATGAATTTGTCGTTGTAATGGGTTCAGATAGTTTTACTAATTTATCTCGGTGGAAGAATTATGAGACTTTAATTAAAAACTATTCTTTCATTATTTATCAGCGGCCAGGTTTTGTAATCAATAAAGAGCTGTCAAAGCAAATAGACTATACTTTACTTGATGCGCCTCTTTTAGACATATCTGCAACATTTATCCGCCAACAATTAAAAGAGAAAAAAGGGATAAAGTACCTGCTTCCTCATGGAGTTTATGATGAAATAGAGCTGAATAAATATTATTTATAAAAATAATTTATATTAAAAAATAATACCTAATAGTAAGCATATCAATACGATATATGGTGCTCGTATTTTTGTATATCTGAGTAAAATAAATGTTCCCGCAATGGTGGACAGATTAATGATATGCTCAATATTCCCGTCAAATACGTTCACTGAAATGTCTTTTAAAAGATAAAAAGACGACGCAAAAATGATTCCTACAACGGCAGCATTTATTCCTTCCAAGGACCGATAGATGGCGGCATATTTTTTTAAGTTATTCCACACAGGGAAGAAGAATAATATCAGCAATGTAGAGGGCAGAAATATGGCAATCGTCGCAATAATACATCCCCAAAATTGGGACCAGAGCCCTTGCTTTTTCAATAACATTCCACCCACAAAAGCACTGATGGAAAATGTTGGGCCCGGAATAGCTTTCAACATTCCGTAGCCTGTTAAAAAATCATCATTTCCCATACTCAATACGTTTTTATTAGATTGAGCCACCGTATTGGGTCGTACTACGTACTGTCCATACATAAGAGGAGCTAAAACATCTCCCCCCCCAAAAGTTAGGGAGCCAAAGCGATAGCAGTTTTCAAACAAATTAAACTTCCCTCTTTGCGGCCAGTTTTCTCTTCTGGCTGTTTCCGAAAAAAAAGCGGCTAATAAAAAGACCGTAAAAAAAATGAGAATATTTGCCCAACGGATTTTTTTGGGTGGTGTTTCTTTTTGAGGGATACGTTTACTACTAAAGTTTGTGGCAATACCAGCTGCTACAATTACAGATGGAAAAACCCAGGGGGTTTTAAATAACAAATAAGTCACCAGTGCTGAAACGACCAATATTACCCGCGTAATCGTATTAGTAACAGATATTTTTAATAATTTAAAGGCCGAAAAGGCAATAAAGCCCACTGCCATAGGTTTTATATACTTAAAAATTTCTTTTGTATTAAGGGCGCTGGCATTCAAAAAATCTAATAAAAAGGATAAACCTCCCATAATTATAGTGGCTGGTAAAATCCAGGTTATCAGTGTGATAATTGCTAACCACAATCCCCCGCGCTTATAACCGATTAATGTGATGGTTTGGGAGGACGATGCACCCGGGAGCATTTGGCAAAAAGCATTATATTCTAATAATTCCTTTTCGGAGATATCGTTTCTTTCTTGTACAAAAGTCTTTAGCATCATTGCAAAGTGCCCCTGGGCACCGCCAAATGCCGTCAAAGTATAAAGCAGTACAGCTTTTAAAAATCGTAAATGTCTGATTAATTTCAAGCCTAAAACGATTAGTTGCTAAACGATAATATTATTTAAATAACCTCTATTATGGCTATAAAGGTATTTAATAATAGAGAAAGATTATTAACAATATCTAATCATTAAAAGAAATATCTTCGTAAGCCATAAGTTAATATCAAATATTGTATAATGGAAGTGTTTGAAAAGATACAATCGGTTGGTGTAAAACAAGTATTAATAGAAAAACAAGAAAGAAAAATTATTTATCTTGTAAATCCGGTTTCCGGAACGGCGAAGAAGACTACCTTGGTTAATCTTATAGAAAAAATAAGCAAGGATCAGAAATTATATTGTGAAATATTGCCCACAAATAAAAGGGGTAATTATGATTTTTTAATTGAAAGGATTTACAAAGAAAAAATCACAGACGTGGTAATTATTGGAGGAGATGGCACGGTGAACCATGTGGTGGGCGCATTATATAATCAACCAGTAAATTTTGGAATTATTCCTTATGGAAGTGGAAATGGATTAGCGAGAGCTGCGGGAATACCCTCCAAACCCAAGAAGGCGTTTGAACTTATCTTAACGGGTGAAGCGAGACCGGTAGACGCCTTTTTGGTGAACGAAAGATTTGCTTGCATGTTGAGTGGCGTTGGCTTTGACGCGAAAGTTGCACACGATTTTGCGACTAAAACATCAAGAGGATTGCTCACCTATACACAACAAAGTATCATCAATTATTTTAAAGCGCAACCCTACCAATTTGAAGTAGAGGTAAATAAGTTTGAATTTTTTACAGATGCCTTTTTTATAAGCGTTGCCAATGGTAATCAATTTGGAAATAATTTTACTATTGCTCCGGAAGCCAATATTTCTGATGGACAATTAGATATTGTAATTGTTCAGAAAATGAATAAGGCCAAACTTCCTTTTGCTGTTTTGAGGCAAATAAGAGGGAACAATAAGTTGGAGACATTGGTAGAAAATATTACACAAAGAAATATTCTCTATTTTCAGACGGAAGAAATTAAAATTAAAAATTTGAAAAATGCGCCAATGCATATCGACGGGGAGCCTGTCGAAACAGCAACTAACGTAGATATAAGAATTTTGCCAAAGTGCTTTAATTTAATTCAGCCTTAATTTCTTCGAAAGAACCCTCACTACCCTTCTGAATCGTTGCCCAATTCTGAATGCTGCAATGACTTGGACTATATTTTAAAGAAAATTATATACATGCAGACAATCTGTGTGGATATCTAATTTAATTTAGATCCAACAGGACTTTCTTTATAAATAGGATGTTGTATTTAAAAATGCGACGACTCTTTGTTTTTTGCTAAAGAACCTCAGTAAAAATAAAATAAGCAATCGTTTCTACTCCTTTTGGACATTTGCACAGCTGGTCAGAGAGCCTGTAGTGCACACCTTGCTGTAATGTAATATACGCTGGCGTAGCGTAGAATGATTTGAGAAAATACAAAAGCCTATCCAAAATTAACTGAATAGGCTCTTTAAAAAATTTGGAAATATATTAAGAAATCAATTTCGCAAAGTGGTGTACAGTACGTACCAATTGAGAAACGTAACTCATTTCATTGTCGTACCAGCTGGTAACTTTAACTAATTGGCGATCACCAACGGTGATAACTTTTGTTTGTGTTGCATCGAACAAAGAGCCATAGTGAATGCCTATGATATCTGTACTTACAATGAAATCCTCATTGTAGCCAAAGCTTTCATCACTTGCTGCTTTCATCGTTGCGTTTACTTCTTCTACTGTAGTCTTTTTAGCAAGAATTGCTGTTAACTCAGTTAAAGAACCGGTAATAGTTGGAACGCGTTGTGCACCACCGTCCAATTTTCCTTTCAATTCAGGCAGAACCAGGCCAATTGCTTTCGCAGCACCTGTTGAGTTGGGGACGATGTTTTGAGCCGCAGCGCGAGCGCGACGTAAATCATTTTTAGGATGGGGCGCATCCAGTGTATTTTGATCATTTGTGTAAGCATGCACAGTTGTCATACTACCCACTTCAATTGTAAATGCATCATTTAATGCTTTAGCCATTGGAGCAAGACAGTTAGTTGTACAAGATGCACAGCTGATAATCGTTTCACTGCCATCTAATATAGCATGGTTTACATTGAAGACAATTGTTTTTAAATCTCCTGTTGCAGGAGCAGAAATAACAACACGTTTTGCGCCTGCTTTAATGTGCGCTTCAGCTTTATCTTTATCTGCAAAGAAACCAGTACTTTCAATTACAACATCCACATCATGTTTACCCCAAGGAATTTGAGAAGGATCTCTTTGTGCATAAATGTTAATTTCCTCTCCATTTACCAGAATAGAATTTTCTGTACTTTTTACTTCTCCTTCAAAACGGCCTTGAGCACTATCATATTTTAATAAGTGTGCCAATGTAGCTGGG
>NZ_JBNQGD010000118.1:0-13836 GCF_050436765.1 Arachidicoccus sp.
ATAATGAGAGAGCATCATCAATACTTTCTCGGTGTTGGATCAGGTGACGCTGCTAAACTATTGAGAGATAAAATCAGACAATACGATATGAACACCGGAGATGGAAGTGTAAATAACAGTGGATATTTGAGATATTCCTTTCATGATGTTTATTCGGAAGCCTTTGTTTCCTTAGGCCTTTTAGGATTGGCCACTATTGTAGCGTTATATGCTTATATTGGTTTTCTCGGAATTGAGAATAAGATCTCTCTTCTCAAAAATATTTTTATAACAGTGTCCTTAAGCTCGTTTACAGACGTAATCGTTATCAATAATCAAAACGACAATTCCCTGATATTAACGATTGTATGTTTATGTATACTGCTAATACGATCAGAAAATAAAACAAAAGATATTCAATATATTATAGCGGCAAACTAATACCTTTTAATAAATTATGCATTGATTAAGATTTATAAAAATATCATTAAAGCAATTTCCATAAAAGAAAAGACGCATTTTTTTCTTCTCATTCTCTTGAACATTATTATCAGTTTATTAGATATCCTGTCGCTTATATATCTATTAATTGTATTAAGTTTTTATACAGGACGTAATTATTCAATACAACATCTGCACATTTTAAATGCATATTTGTCAAATGAAAAAATAATATATCCGGCACTCGGATTATTGTTCCTGTTTATAATAAAAAACTCAGCTGGGCATTGGATTTTTCGCTCTCAAGCCCACTTTATTAACAATGTCGCCACAAGAATTTCGAAAGAGAATCTTGTAGCCTATCTTTATGGGAATTATGCTAATTACGCAGACAAAGATTCTTCTGTATATGTAAGGAAAATAATCCATACCCCAACCGAATTCGCGCAATATGTACTCTTGAATTTCCAACAGATTGTCACAGAATTTGCCTTAGTTTTTCTCTCTATAATTGCGTTGCTGATTTTCAAGACTAACTTATTTGTTATCCTTATCATTACGCTTACGCCGGCAATACTATTAATGACGTATCTGATGAGAAAAAGGCTAAATGACATCAAGAAACATATCAAGAATATAGTTGAAAAATTTTTTCAGTACCTACACGAATCATTGAATGGCTTTGTTGAGAGTAATATCTATGACAGTAATCAGTATTTTATTCGTCGGCATTATAACACGCAAAAAGAGTTAAACAGATATATATCCGATATGCAAATTGTCCAAGACATTCCGACGCGGCTTCTCGAGGTATTTGCTATAATTGGATTATTTATTCTCCTTGTTATTACCAAAATGAATGATGTTGAAAATGGCAGCAATTTCCTTATTATTAATGCTTTCATGGCAGGCGCCTACAAAATTATTCCCGGAGCGGCAAAAATTGTCAATCTAAATAATCAATTAAGAACATATTTGTTTACTTTGGAAGAAATAACGCCCTCGTCAATCACATCATTGCCGGTTTCTGCGGATATATTTGAGGCTATCTATTCCATCCGTATACGAAAGATAAATTTCTCGCATAAAGACACGAGAGTCTTTCTCAATTTCAATGCCTCCTTTTCCAGGGGAACATTGACCGGAATTTATGGATCTTCAGGTAGAGGTAAAACCACATTATTACATCTGCTCCTACAATTTTACCAATCAGATACCGGAGAAATATACATAAATGATCAATTACTCACCTTTAAAAACAAGCAACTGTTTTGGCGTAAAGTGAGCTACATAAGGCAAACTTCATTTCTCCTACATGCGTCCATTTTGAATAATATTGTGATGTTCGAAAAAAAATACGATAAAGAAAGGCTAAAGCAGGCTGTAAAGACAAGTGGAGTAGGAGAGCTCTTTCCCGAAGGATTAGAGAAAATGATTATGGAAAATGGCAAGAATATTAGCGGCGGGCAAAAACAGAGAATTGTTTTTGCGAGGGCTCTATATAAAAATTCGGAAGTATTTTTATTCGACGAACCATTCAGCGAATTGGATATCAGTTCAGAAATGCGAATGATGAAAGAACTTAAATTGCTTGCAGAATCGGGTAAGATAATTGTTCTTATTTCACATAATAAAGAAAGTTTTAATTATTGCCACTCGGTGATTGATCTCGATATTATTTCTGTCCAAGGAACAAATGCATAAATTTTTCCGCGGAGTCATTCATGTTAAAAGGTAACACAGAATCATTTTTCAAACTCTTATCATATAACAAAGATAACGCTTTCTGTATCATCTCTTCTTTGCTATTTACGATGTGCCAATGCGGGATATCTTGCTGCATCGGTTGTATAAAACTGATTACATGCGCGCCAGCATACAAGGCTTCTATACATACATTGCCAAACCCTTCGAAATTTGACGTATGCAGAAGTATTCTTGACTGTTGAAGCAATTCAAAAACTTCGTCTTGTGATATTTTTCCTGTAAGCGTAATGTTGTCTTCCAGTTCCAATCTTTCAATTTGGACTTCAAGTTTCTCGCGTTCTTCTCCATCGCCGCACAAATAGGCATCGATATTCGGAAAGTCACTCCTCAACTTTGAGATAACCTCAATATAAACGTCATATTGTTTTAGGGGCGACAACCCACCAATCCCTATAATATCAATACTTCGTGCATACTTTTTTAATTTAAATTGACACACGTCAATGGCATTTGGAATAAGATGAGCAGGACGTATGTGGTGATTCTTTTCAAATTCGTTCATTAGAAAATCTGACATCGCCGCAAGTTCTTCGGCCGCCGAACGAATACGCCTCGCAAATATATTGCTTCCTTTAGCGTCCTGTCCACTAATCCAACAAACATGTTTTAGATGATATAACTTTGAGAAGTAGTGTCCAACAAAAGCACATTCGGCATACCAAAAACTGAGCAACCCAATTATGTTTTTCTTGCTCTGCAATTTCCTTAACTTATTAAATACATTCAGCCAGGTAAGTTTATTTTGCCAATTGTGTTTATTTCCGCCAGCAAACGGAATAACTATATTTCTATTCCAATTATATTCTTTTTTGCTTAATGGAAACTGGAAACTCAAAATGATGATCTCTATATCAGGATATAATCTGTTGATACATTTTATCAATCGCTGTTTTGCAGGAACCCAAATGGACTCCTCCTTTGATGCATCTGACGATGGAAATGCCGGAGTTAATATTATTAATGTCTTCTTATTCAATTCTTGCAATAAATTCTTTTACTTGCTCAAAAATAAATTCAGGTTGATAACAAATGGAAAGACATCCCTTATTATACTTTACGGAATCTTTAGGCGTACTTTTAACGCCTGCCTCATTACAATTAAAGACCAAAGCACGTTTAGTTGGGGGCGTAACCCAGTCACTTCTTGTATTTCCCAATAGCGCAACGGTCGGTCTGTCTGAAACCCAAGACATATGCATCAACCCTGAATCCTCAGATAACATGAACCATATTCTCTGAATTATTCTGAAACCTTGTGCCGCAGAAGTGCTATCCACCATATACAATAATCTTTCACCAAGATTCTCTTTAAGATATTGTGCTTTTTCTTTTATAAAATTTGTGCCCATTGCTATAAATTGGGTGTGAGGAAACTCCCGAGTCCATAGATTTGCAAAAGATACATAATTATCAATCGACCAATTGCGCGTATAAAAGGCGGCAGCAGGGTTAAGTATGACCAATTTGCTTTCTCCATCCCAACCACATGCCCTTAATAATTTATCTTCTTCGCTATCACCTTTCTTAAATCGAAAACTTGCATCCACAAAAGTTTTAAAGCCAGCTGCTTCTATCGTCCGCCTCGTTCTTTCTCCCGCTGACACCGGTGAATATTTATCGAATTCACTCCAAGATTTTACACAAAGAATTCTTCTTATACTACGACTGATTAAATTATTCTGTAAATCAAGAACAACATCATACCGTCTGAATATCAACCTTGGCAAAATAAAAAGCGCAGAAATGCACTGTTTATAGAAGTTACGTTTGCCTCCTATTAAATAAATATGATTAAATAAAACCAAACTCTTTGGGATAGAAGCTACTTCTTTCCTGGTAAGGAAATCAAGCTGAGCTTCTTCCGGCAAAGCATTCCGCAAAGCATTCAAGTATGGCAGTGTGATGACTGTGTCGCCCATGGCCTGTAAACGTATAGCCAAAATCCGTTTTGGTTGTGTATTTTCAATCCATGGCCTTGCTGCAATATTTGATTTAAAATTATTCGACATCGATCGGAAATTTTATTTCAGGCACATATTTTTGTATTTCCTTTATTAATGAAGGAAGATCCCCCAACACAAACTTTTGATTTCCTTTTACATAAATACAGGAAAAGTCTTTCAGCGAGACGTTTTTTAGTTGAGTAAGTAAAGAAGCATCGAATAAAACGATTGCTCCTTTATGTAACACCAATTGAATGTTTTCCGGATTAGTCGAAAAAAAATTATTTGCGTCATTTTTGTCGATAGAATGCATCTTCGCAATAAATAGGTCTGCATAGTATCCTTCACAAATGCTTCCCGTTTTATTCAACTTCCAAATTTTCGCAGCGTCAGTTGTTACAGCTCTGAATAATTCATCGTCATCTAACAAATTTGTCATTCTTGCAAGCCTAAAGTGATTCCATATATTCCAATCTGCTGAAACGGTAGAATCTGTTCCAAACAATATTTTTGTATAATTCCTTAATTCATTTATTCTCGCGGTATTTCCATATAAAAAATAATTAGAGTCAGGGCACCAAATTAATGCCTGGAACTTTTTTGCCTGTTGCACATTCATTGCAATACCATGAACGCCGACCAGTTTCCGACGAAAAAAATTGTAATGAAGAAGCTCGTCAATCTCCTCACAGCGTTGAGTATCTGTTCCTTCTCCCACATGAACCACAAAAGGCCTCCGATTACTGAAAGGGTTATTCAAAGTTCGTCTCCAATGTTTCTCCAGCGAAACCGAATGCAACGATATACAGTCTTGAAAAACATTTATCGATTTTTCGGTTATTTCTAATTCTTCTCCGTGCTGAACAGCGGTTGTTATACCCGTAACTAAATTTTTATATACGCCCCATTTCACACGCAACGCCTTTGGAATACTTAAAATCTGCCGAATCGTTGCATCATTTTGCCGATGAATATCTATTCCCCATTCAAGATAATTTTTATAAATGTGGTTGCCTAGCTGTGGGAAAAGATCAAAATCCAAGTGATCATGCGAATTGATCAATCCCGGGAACACATAACAATTATCAAACGATAAATCAATTTCATGCTTGTTGGATAAAATCTCTTCAAATGCAATATTTTTAATCTTTTTGCCTTCGATTTTGATATTCCTTTTTGCTTCTTCATTTACCATATGAAGTTTGCGAAGAATCATACGAGTATTTTTTTTATAAAATGAGTATACTGTTTGAGTCGACTAAAGTGATTTCTTAAACCATAAAGCATATAAAAGTTTTGTATCGTAGGTCGCTTCAAAAACCTCTAATGCGGCGGGTGTTCGATAAAAATATTTTACTGTATCATCAACCTTTTTTTCGAAAATATCGATTTCATTCCAATGTAATTTTTTTGCCATATTGCGTATTTTCTTCAACGTATAGATATAATTGTTAATAACAATAGGGGCGCCATTATAACTAAAACAGCGGGTAGCGCCTTTTTGAAGCGCATCCGGATGAAAATCTGTTATAACAACCGTTCCACCATTTTTTAAAATTCTGTTCCATTCAATAAATAGAGCTTTTAAATCTTTTATATGGGCAACCACCAAAGAAGAAATTATTATATCGCAGGAATTATTTCCCTCTTTTAGCATCTTGTTGTGTTCGAGACAATAGGCGGAGGCATTGGGATACTTTTGATGAAGCTTGTCAAGCATAGCTGAGGCTGTATCATAACCAGTAATCTCGGAAGGTTTTTTCAAAAATATTTTTTCCCAATATTTGCCTGTACCGCAGCCATAATCTATCACTTTCTTATTTTCAATATTCATTCTGTCGATAATATTTTCAAATACAAGTTGGTTAAGATGCATTATGAGATTTTCGGGCTGGTTGTCGTAAGTAGATGCCCATAAATTGTATGCAATTTGTGAATCTGTATCTTTTCTTCCGAGAAGAAAATCGCCAACCTTTTTCCGAAAAGCTTTGTACAACGACATTTCAAATGATTTAATAGGTATATGAATTATTTACAGCCTACTGTATAGGATTAATCACTCCACTTAATTGTTTTGAGTTCTCATGCAAATAGGGATTCTTTTTAAATGCGACCAGGTAAAATGTTTTCAACGCGGTTTTTGCCATTAATCTGTTATTCGATAAAATATAAATAAGGCCATTCCCAAATAATGACCACAGAAATAGCTTTCTTTTAGCAAAAGATAGGCGTTGTTTTGTACTTATGAAATAATCCAATGCTAACACCCTGCGATAATATTGCAGAGACTTCTCTAAGCGATTGGTCTGTTCATGATAGTGATAGACAAAAGCATCTTTTACTATGTGAATTCCTGTTGATGGGAAGCCCAATGCTACACCATAATGATCTCCAATGCCATGAGTGTCTAAGCGCTCTTCGTAAGGCGATTCCTGCAACCAACTTTTCCGTATAAGGCTTGCGCCCAATCCAAATACGGGAACTGTAAAATAATCTCCGGAAATATTTGTGATTACTGGCCATCCTGATGCTGATATATGATTTTCCTTTTTTTTATAATAGGTTTTTATCCATTTTATGAGATAGTTATCGGAAGCGCATTGTATTTCTCCCCAAATGCTTAGGCCGAAAAAAAATTTCAACATTAATTCCTTGGACGAACGAATAGGATAGAAGGCTTCCCAATTATCATTCTTGTCTCTCTGAAGCACTAAACCTGATACTGCACCAGCATCTTGATGAGTAGCAATATGATGATGAATCTTTTCAAGGTAGTCGCGTGGAACTCCCATATCATCGTCGCAAATAAAGATCCAAGGACAACAAGCTACTTGAATGCCCAAATTCCTTTGAACACATACAGACGGCAACGAAGAATAAAGTAAATGAATATTAAGATTTTCGAACCTTAGAATATCTTCATTCGTTACCCCATCTGTACCGGCGTCAACCACAATCACTTCCTTTGGAATTAAAGTAGAGTTCTTTAAATCATTTAGCAGAGAAAGGATATTCTTTTTTCGATTGTATGTAGATATTACTACGCTGATTTCCATTTGTAGGCGATAAAGGATTTTTTTTCTTCTCAGTTAATGCTTTTTCAAACAACATAATATAACGATCGGTTATATATTTCCAGGAATATTCTTCTTCTATTTTATGCACATTATTAAGTAGTTTCTCTGTCGCATCTTCTTTTTTTATAACATCTATAAATCCAGCAACTTCCTCAGAATTTGAAAAATAGTATCCATCATCTCCCAATATAATTTTATTGAAAATATTATCATGTGCGCATATCAATGCTCCTGATGCCATGGCCTCAATTAATGAGGGATTGGTACCGCCAACACTATGCCCATGAAAATAAATGTTGGAATAGTACCGAAGACTGTTCAGTTCATCTATATCATATATGCTGTTTATAAAATTAATAAAGGCATGTTGGCTGTATTTCTTTTTCAAATATTCTCCATATTTAGTTTGGCAATTGCCAATTACGAGGAAAGCTTCTTGGTTTGATGCAGCAATATTTCCGTCCAATATCATTTCGATATTGTTTTCTGGTTCAAGCCTTGCCAGAAGCATATTATATTGATATTTTACCAAACCGTATTTATTCAGTATTTCATCGCTACAGTCCATTACAGCCGTCGCTCCATAAGCGATATAGGTGGAATTCTTATGGTATTTCTTTTTAAGATAATCTCTAATTGCCAGTGAATCGGCAACAAGATAGTCACTGTACTTAACGCCTAATCTTTCAGCATACAGAAGGAATTTTTTTGTTGAATTAGAATATTTACTGCGCATCCATTCCAATCCATCCATATTCGTAATAATAACACTTTTTTTTCTAGGCAGCAACCATCCCCAGATAGTGCTGCTGGTATATCCCAATTGTAATATGACATCAAATCCCTGAGTTCTAGAATGGAGTATACAATTAAGATCATAAATAAATTGTCCGGTCGGACCTATGAATGGTTCTAAATCTTTGCAATGAACAATTGCAATACCTTTCCAATCCTTGTTTCTGTATGGGTGTCTATGAGAATTATAAACGGTGACGCTGTGACCACAAGAAACAAGGCTTTTCGAAAATTTCTCAGCAAATTGTTCAAATCCTCCGTAGCGATTGGGGATACCACGAGTGCCAATAATAGCAATATTCATAAAAAATATTTATATAAGAAACATAATCTTTTTAAGATTGCAGGTTCTAATTCAATACAGTTTTGAAACTAAGAAGTTTAAATTTCTGAATCACCCATCATTTATAATAAATACAATAATCACTTTATAATGGTTGCCTTGTTAGAAATTATTTATTAGGCAACCATATCTAATAAAAACCTGTATATAATTATTGGAACACATTGAATACTTTTCATACATCCAATTCACTAGAAGAAAATTCCTATTATCCTCAATCACGTTTTTTGTTCTGCATGTCAAAAAGACTATAAATCAAATAATGCCAAATCACACAAATATCATTTTGAATAATCTTCAGAAAAACAAAGCATTGAAGCCTTTGACCTCAGAAGGAGAGGAGCAAACCCCACAAACAAATTGGGTGCTTGATAATTCTGTTCTTACAAAACAACAAACAAATCTTTCACTGACCTATAACAACCAGACACATGCTATCGCAAATATGCCCTTTCCATTAAAAGGAGTATTTAGTCGATTTATAAAACGCTCATTTGATATAGCTCTTTCTGTTATCGTTATAATTTCTATTATGAGTTGGTTAGTACCTCTTTTGAGTTTGCTTATAAAATTGGAATCAAAAGGCTCTGTCTTTTTTGTTCAATATCGGTCGGGCAAAAATGGAGTACCATTTAAGTGTTATAAATTTCGGAGTATGTACATAAATAACCAGGCAGATACGTTGCAAGCTTGTATGGACGATATAAGGTTTACCAAAATAGGACGCTTTATCAGACGCAGAAGTATTGACGAATTACCTCAATTTTTTAATGTCTTAAAAAATGATATGTCAGTAATAGGCCCACGACCTCACATGTTAATGCATACCGAAAAATATAAACGTTTATTAAATGATTACATGGTACGTCATTTTATAAAGCCAGGTATCACAGGATGGGCTCAAGTAAGTGGTTTCAGAGGTGAAACTAAAAAATTAGAAGAAATGGGAAAAAGGATCCAACACGATGTATTTTATTTAGAAAACTGGTCGTTCTTGTTTGATATTAGAATTACATTTAAAACCATATGGATTTTACTTAAGAAAGATAAAAAAGCTTACTAGAATCTTCAAAAGAAATTTCAATTATTTTTTATGACACAGTGCAGTTTGATTATATCAACTTACAACTGGCCTAAGGCACTAGATTTTTGCCTGCAAAGTATACTGTCTCAAACACGATTACCCAATGAAGTACTTATTGCAGATGATGGTTCTACAAGCGAAACAGCTGAATTAATCAAGTATTATCAAAGTATCTTCCCAATTCCTCTTTTGCATATATGGCAAGAAGACAAAGGCTTTTATAAAACACATATTCTAAACAAAACAGTTGCCGCATCACAGTATGATTATATCATTCAAATTGATGGAGATATCTTATTAGAAAACTTTTTTGTAGAGGATCATCTTAAAATTGCACGAAAAAATTATTTTGTAAGAGGCAGTAGAAGTTTATTAAATGAAGCAGTTACAGAAAATATTCTTCTCGCTAAAAATATTCCTCCATTTGCTTTTCTGAGAAAAAAATGCAACCACAAATTAAACTCTATAAGGAACAAAGTGCTTGCCAAACTGTTGTACCATTACAAGACAATAGGGAAAAATAAATACAGTCTTATAGGATGTAATATGGCTTTCTGGAAAAAAGATTTTATCAAGATTAACGGATATAATGAAGAAATTGTTGGTTGGGGATATGAGGATTACGAGCTAGCTGTCAGGTTGATAAAAGCAGGCTGTAAGAAGCAAACACTAAAAATGGCAGGAATTGCATTTCATTTGCAACATGCCAAAAGATCTAAAGAAAATGTAAAGCACCATTATAATATTTTTCATAATTCAACTTTGAGTGATAAATTCATATGTGAATTTGGTATTAATAAATATTTGTCATAGCGTACCTACAACCGTTTCTAATATTTAATCGCGTCTGGATTCCTTCTTAAGGAGCCGGTACATAACAGACTTTTGATAGTTTGTTGTAATTATTTTTTGCTATGTTTATTTAGTTTTAAAATCTTACGATGGGAATTTATTTACTTGCATTCAGTTCTTTTTATATTCCGGTTTTACAACTTTCTGGAAGTTAAGTATATTCTTCATTTTCAGCAATTTAACATAATATAAATTATAGGAAAAATATTTACCTTTTCCAAAACCGGTTTTTAAGGTTTTGAAACGTTAATTTATAAATGTCATTTATGTCCGATTCATTTGCGACAATTCAAGAAGCACCTTACAAAAATTTCTTGAGTTGATAAAATTCTTCGTACGAGGAAATATAGAATTTGCTCATTAAAGGATAACACATTTGAATTTTTTTAAAACGGGTGGATTAGCTTTAAATGCTTCCTTTTCTCTTGATAAATCATATTGTCGTTGAAGCATCAGCCATTCGTCTGCTTTCTCATCAAATACCTTTTCAATTCTTAATGCGATATTAGGCGTAATAGCACCATGTCTCTTAGACAATGTCACTCTAGTAACTCCCAACAATGCTGCATTTTATTTAACTTTGAAATTGTCGCCGTGTTAAAAATCATAAAACAAAACTGAGGCCTCTATGTTTCTGATTTGATTTGCTTGCTTTTTCAACAAGTTTGCGGGCGTTACCTATTTCCGCAGTCAAGTATTTTTTGTACTGCTGAAACATAAAATCATAAAAGTGGTTTAAACCTCTATCTTTTCTGCTTTCTTTAAGAGCGTTGATATAGTCGACTTTATCTTCCTGATAAACAATACTGAGAGGTAGATTAAACTTCTGTTGCAAAAAATTCATTAAGAGCCTTGACGTCCAGTCGTTTCCGCCCATAAATGGGTGTATGGACACTAGGTTAAAGTGAGCCGCGAAAGATAATTCTAATTTTTCATTGTCCGTTTTAACTAAGTTGATGTTTTCGTTTATTTCCTTGACTAACCTTGAGGTCAGGGTCGGAACTTTGTCATAGTTCACAAAATAAGTATCACCCGCTCGAACATTATTTTTTCTAAATTCCCCTTTTGCAACATCTACAGAGCCCAATGTGCTATTAACTATACCTCCTGTATTTTTATTTACTTTAGCATTTATTTCCTGTATATCTCTTATATTTAATTCTTTGCCTTTGTTGCTAGCGAGGTCTAAAGTGAATAAAAGGGCTTCATAATGATCTTTAACCATTAATGTATGCTGTAAAGGTTTGCCCTTAGGTGTCAATCCCTCCGCTATTAAAAGTTCAGAGTCTGTTAGTGTAAGGGTTGAACCTTCGATGCTGCTGGAATGATGGATTATAGCAATATTATTGAATAAGTCATAATCTTTAATATTATGCAGGTTCAATGCTCGATACTCTTGTAATAAGCTATTTATAATCGTTTCCATTGAATTAATTATTTCAATTTTATACAATAATTCTTATTCCCTACGTGTAAAGTGTAAATATATATTTACGCTTTATAAAAATCAAAAGAAATAATCAATAAATATCCACCCCAAGACCCCATTCAATTTTCATTTCCTTTGTTTCTTTTCTTCTTTTTTCTCACTGAATTCTTTACTGCTATGGTTCATCAAAAACCACTTTATTAACAATATATTCATATCGAAATAAGTCTTTAAATTAGCAACGCAAACGATTGATTTATGTTACATTTGCACCTAATTAACTTTTACTTGTACAAATTAAAAATAGTATTTATATGTGTGGAATTGTAGGTTATGTAGGAAACAAACAAGCTTATCCAATTGTGGTGAAAGGTTTAAAACGTCTTGAATATCGTGGTTATGACAGTGCAGGAATTGCTTTGTTAAACGACGGGGAAATTAATCTTTACAAAAAGAAAGGAAAAGTGGCGGATTTGGAGGAATATACGTTGGGGAAAAATTTAGAAGGAAATACAGCTATTGGTCACACACGTTGGGCTACACACGGTGAACCAAGCGACAGAAATGCACACCCGCACCTTTCTCAAAGTGGGGAAATTGCAATGATCCACAACGGGATTATAGAAAACTATGCATCTTTAAAAGAAGATTTACTTAAGAAAGGCTATCAGTTTAAGAGCGATACAGACACAGAGGTTTTGCTTAATTTTATCGAAGATATTTACAAGAATAACGGCGGAAATTTAGAAGAAGCTTTGCGCGTGGCACTTAAACGAGTTGTAGGTGCTTATTGTATTTTATTAATTGAAAATAAAAATCCCCAAACAATTATTGCAGCTCGAAAAGGTAGCCCACTGGTAATTGGTATTGGAAAAAATGAACATTTTTTAGCTTCAGATGCTTCCCCAATTATTGAATACACGAAAGAAGTTGTGTATGTAAATGATTATGAAATCGCGATAGTAAAACCTGACGAACTTATTCTGAAAAATTTAGGTAATGAAAAGCAAACACCTTTCATTACAAAGCTTGATATGGAATTAGACACTATTGAAAAAGGTGGCTATAGTCATTTTATGCTAAAAGAAATTTTTGAACAGCCAAAAACTATCTATGACTGTCTGCGTGGACGTTTGAATGCAGAAAAAGGTAGCATCAATATTAGTGGTATTGAAGATTATTTAGACGAGATTTCCAACGCATCACGCATTATTATAATTGCCTGTGGAACCAGTTGGCATGCAGGCCTGATAGCTGAATATATTATTGAAGAAACATGTCGCATTCCTGTTGAGGTCGAATATGCGTCAGAATTTCGTTATCGCAATCCTATCGTGCATAAAGGCGATATGATTATAGCTATTTCACAAAGCGGTGAAACAGCGGACACTATTGTAGCTATTGAAAAAGCAAAGGAACAAGGCGCCATTATAATGGGTATCGTGAATGTGGTTGGCTCGTCCATAGCACGTATTTCTCAGACTGGTGCTTACACACATGCAGGCCCTGAAATTGGGGTGGCAAGTACTAAAGCATTTACCGGACAATTAGCTGCATTGATGATGATTGCCTTTAAGATCGCTCATCACAGAAAAACGATTACCGATGAAAGATTCTATCACCTTTGCGAAGAATTATCTTTCGTTCCAGAAAAGGTCGAAAAGATTTTACAATTGAATGAAGAGATAAAGGCAATTGCGGAAACCTTGAAAGACTCTTCAGACGCGCTTTTTCTTGGACGCGGCTATAACTTCCCAATTGCATTAGAGGGCGCACTGAAGTTGAAAGAAATTTCTTACATACATGCAGAAGGCTACCCTGCAGCCGAAATGAAACATGGTCCGATTGCTTTGGTTGATGAGAACCTGCCTGTAATTTTTGTGGCGACAAAAGACGTCTACCATGAAAAAATTGTGAGCAATATGCAAGAAATAAAAGCGCGAAAAGGAAAAGTAATTGCCATCATCAACGAGGGAGATACGGTTACACCGTCGATAGCAAATGCGGTAATTGCCATCCCGGAAGCAGATGAAATAATTGCGCCCATTTTAAATGTAATTCCACTACAGTTACTCTCCTATCATATTGGTATTGCCAGAGGCTGTAACGTAGATATGCCACGCAAT
>NZ_JBNQGD010000118.1:13846-20330 GCF_050436765.1 Arachidicoccus sp.
AGCTAAATCTGTTACAGTAGAATAATTTAAAATAAAATCGTTTTTACATCCGAATTTTTACTTTAGAATTATTATAAATGAACAATATTACAAAGCTTCCCATTAATTCTTTGGGCTATAATTTTATAAAAGATGAGTATCTGCCTGAAGGGAAAGATGAATATTATTTACGTAATCTGCAAAATCGAAATGGCACCAAATATAGGCATTTGAGCGCTTTTGAAATTGAAGTCTTGGTACGCAACAGAAATACAAGTGATAATTGGAACCATCTTTTGGTATCTGACCAGTTTAATCCTGAATTAGTAAAAAATTGTAGATTTTACGGATTAGTTCGTATTGGTAAATTAGAACCATTTTTTCTGGGGTTTAGTGACCTGAAGGTTTCTGTCGGACTATACGATAGTACGATTATTAGCAGTGATATCGGTGATAATAGTGTCATAAACAACGTCCATTATTTATCGCACTACGTGATTGGTGAAGAAGTTATTCTTACCAACATTAATGAGATGCAAACAACCGAAAAATGTAAATTTGGGAATGGTATTATTAAAGAAGGTGAAGACGAAAGTTCCCGTATTTGGTTAGAACTTTGTAACGAAAACGGAGGCCGAAAAATCTTACCATTCAATGGCATGCTTCCTGGTGATGCGTGGCTTTGGAGCAAATATCGGGATGATGAAAAACTTCTAAACAGATTTCAGGAGTTTACGGAAACAGAATTTAAAACCGCACGTGGTTTTTATGGAAAGGTCGGCGATAGAACGGTTATCAAAAATACCAACATCATCAAAGATGTGTGGATTGGTTCCGACGCATATATAAAGGGTGCCAACAAATTAAAGAACCTCACGATTAATTCAGGTAATGAAGGACGTACGCAAATTGGTGAAGGTTGCGAATTGGTGAATGGAAGTGTTGGATTTGGTAGTCGTATTTTTTATGGTGTAAAAGCCGTTCGTTTTGTAACTGCAGCACATACTCAACTTAAATACGGCGCGCGATTGATCAATTCCTATCTTGGTAGCAACGCTACAATTTCTTGTTGTGAAGTTTTAAACTCTTTAATTTTCCCTGGTCACGAACAGCATCACAATAATTCATTTTTATGTGCAGCTACAATAATGGGGCAAAGTAATATTCCTGCCGGTGCCACTATAGGGTCCAATCACAATTCACGCGGTGCGGATGGTGAAATACTTGCTGGAAGGGGATTTTGGCCTGCACTATGCGTGAGTCTAAAACATAATTCCAAGTTTGCAAGTTTTGCCATGTTGGCAAAAGGAGATTATAACTATGAATTGGATATCCCCCTACCCTTTTCTTTAATCAGTATTCATCCAGTTAGAAATTCATTGGTAATAATGCCTGGATATTGGTTTTTGTACAATATGTATGCTCTCGCGCGTAATGCATGGAAATATGTTGATAGGGATCAGCGTAATGAGAAATTACAATTAATTGAATACAACTTTTTAGCTCCCGACACGATTAACGAAATGTTTTCTACTTTAAAATCTTTGGAAATCTTTACGGGGCGGGCTTATTTTAAATCTATTCAAAAAGATAAAAAAAATACCGAGGAGGCCTGTTGTAAAAAAGGAAAAGAGCTTCTAAACGACGCTGCTGTAAACATAGAGGATTTTAGCGTACTGGCAGAAGGATATGAAAATAGTAAACGTCAGGTGGAAATAATAAAAGTGCAAAAAGCATATGATATTTTTAAAAAAATGATTGCATTTTATGGTTATCTACACTTATTTGATTTTCTAAAAAACGAAACAATCTCCACTTTTGGACAATGGCAAAAAACCATTTCAAAAAAACTACAAAGAAATGCATGGTTAAATGTTGGAGGCCAATTAATTCCTGAAAAGAATTTAGCTCAATTAAAAGAAAAGATTTATGCTCACAAAGTAAATTCTTGGGATGAACTTCATGCGCAATACCAGCTGGAAGGCGAAAAGTATGCAAAGGAAAAAACAAGCCATGCCTTAGCCTCTTTGGAAGAATTGTTCAACATTAAATTAATAAATCTTGATAAGGAGACTTTAATCAAATTTATTGATGACGCCGTTGCTACCAAAAAGTGGATGTTTGATGAAATAAAAAAGTCTCGGGAAAAAGACTATTCCAACCCTTTTAGAAAGATGATGTATAGCTCTCAAACTGAGATGGATAATGTCGTTGGTAAATTTTCTGATAATAGTTTCATCGCACAGCAAGAAATAGAATTGAAGCGCTTTATAGCGCAAAATAAGAAACTAAAGCAAGCTTGGAGTTGATACTATTTCAATAAATAAAATTGAAAAACAATCCGATTTTAATTAGTTTTAGTTCTTCAAGTACAAAGATTAATAAAAAAGGGTCCTTTAGTTTTACCAACTTTAATAAAATGCTATGTTACATCGCAGGAAATTCATTCAGCTAAGTTCATTAGGTGCCGGAAGTTTAATCGTTTCAAAAAGTTTCGGAATTACGTTAAAAAATAATAAAGTTACTAAGCCGGTAGTTGCGGCAACATGGAATACCGGTGTTGCGGCAAACATTGATGCCTGGAAGGTTTTAAGTGCTGGTGGAAGGGCCTTAGATGCTGTCGAAAAAGGCGTGATGGTTACTGAGTCTTCTATCAACTGTTGTGTAGGGCTTGGTGCGAACCCTGACAGAGATGGCTATGTAACATTGGATGCGTCCATAATGGATGAATTTGGAAACGCCGGTGCGGTTGCCGCAATAGAAAGGATTAAACATCCCATTTCAGTAGCGCGTAAAGTGATGGAAAATACACCTCATGTATTGCTTGTCGGCGAAGGCGCACAACAATTTGCCGTTTCACAAGGCTTCCCCTTGGAACCTCAAAAGCTTTCTCCGGAAGCTGCATTAGAATATAAAGAATGGTTGAAAACCTCACAATACAAGCCAAAAATAAATATTGAACAATCGGGTACAAATCCAACCGCTTTTGCACCATTAAAACTATCAAACGGCGATTGGAATCATGATACCATAGGTATGATTGCCATTGATGCTGCCGGTAATTTAAGCGGCAGTTGTACGACCAGCGGCATGGCATTTAAAATGCGTGGCCGTGTGGGAGATTCTCCGTTGATAGGCTCCGGATTATTTGTGGACAATGAAATTGGTGCTGCTGTATCGACTGGCTTGGGTGAAGAGGTGATAAAGACCGCTGGTACACATACGGTAGTTGAATATATGCGTCAAGGTTATCCTCCGGAAGAAGCTTGTAAAGCTGCAATACAAAGAGTTATAAAACGCAACGGTGTTGAAAAGGCAAAAACCTTTCAGGTAGCTTATATTGCCATTAACAAGCAAGGGCTTGTAGGCGGTTACGCGATTCAAAAAGGTTTCAACTATGCCGTTTACAGCAATGAAATAAACAACAAACTGATTGACTCAAAATATTTGTATTAATCAATTATACCAACGCTTCAAAAACCTACGATTCTCGTCGTAGGTTTTTTTTATTAAGATTACTTTGAAACGTAAAATCGAGGGAATACACTGGAAAATTTACCGCTTAAAATTGCCGTTTAAATAAGAATAAATACCGCTGACCGAAAAACGTTTTAAGTAAAATAAAAATAATTTAACCTTCGCATTGTAAAAATTTATTTGAACATTGACGCAACCCTTTAAAAAAATTGTGCGTCTTAAAAGTTACGATGCCTTAGACATTCAAGAAAAAATACATCCATGAAGATTTTGTTAGTCCTATGTTCACTTTTTTCTCTTTCAATCAGCGGATTCTCACAAACCGTCGTTTCTGGCAATATTAAAGACCAGACCGGGGCGCCTGTGGCTTTTGCGTTCGTGACTATTATAACGAGTGACTCATCTCATAAAAATATTGCCGCTAAAATTGCGGACACTTCCGGAAAATTTGAAATTACGCTAAAAGATAAAGGCCGGTATGTCATTCGCGCAACCGCAGTAGGTTTTGATGAAACAAGAAAAAACATATCGGTAAATCAAAGTTCTTCGCAAGTAGACTTAATAATGAAAAAGTCGATTAATAATTTACATGATGTTACCGTTAATGCCAGGCGACCAATTGTCGAAAGAAAAATAGATCGCCTTGTGATGAATGTAGAAAACAATCCCCTAGCAACCGGAAAGTCTTCTATGGAAACAATTGGTTTGGCACCGGGCGTACTGATTTATAACAATCAAATTCTTTTGAATGGAATTCCGGTTTCGAAAATTATGGTAAACGGAAAAATGTTGCAGTTGTCGGGAGACAACCTTACCAATTTTCTCAATTCGCTGCGCAGCGAGGATATAAAATCGATCGAGATTATGACGCATCCACCGGCAGAATATGACGCCGAGGGCGCCGGAGGCATCATTAATATCATTCTAAAAAAGGGTGGACAAACTGGCCTGAATGGGAGTATTTACGGAAATTTTTCGGAAATGAGTAAATATTTCAATTTTCCTGGAACCTCTGACGGAGCACAATTAAATTTCAAAAAAGGCAAAGTGGGTTTATTTGCCAATTATGATTATAACTACAGAAAACACTTTCAATATCTAACACAAAGCAGAAGTTTCAGCAATAATGGAACCTACACGGCTGAGGATAATGCCAATAAACATTCATCAAGCAACGATGTCCATACAGGCTTAACTTATGATATTACAGATAAGCAATATTTAGCAATTGATTATACGGGAAGTTTTTCCAACGACGCGGAAAACTGGATTGCGAAAAGCAAAGTAACGTACCCTTCCAACCCGACCAATAACAGCACCTCCAACGGTTCGTTTCCAAATGTATGGAGTGGAAAATACAACGACGTAGGATTAAATTATCATATACAAACAGATACGCTGGGGTCTTCATTTACCCTTTTGTCTGACTACACGCACAACGCAAATCAGGTAAACAATAGCGTTACGAATACAACAATTACAAACGATATTTCCACCGATACTGCTTACCGAAATTTTACACCTTCGGTTGCAAAAATCTTTACCGCCGATGCCAAATATTTAAAGGTATTCAACGCGGCAAGCAACTTAAGTTTTGGTGCGAAAATCAGCTCCACGAATATTAATAATGAAGCTAATTTTCAATATCAAAGCCCGTATGGAAGTCCGTGGATAAACAGCAATGACCAAAATTTTATTTACAATTACAAAGAAAATATTATTGCAGGTTATATTAACTACCAAGGGAAAATTTTAAACACCATTGTACAAGCTGGTTTGCGCGGCGAAAACACGCATTATTCAGGAACACTCTACGATACCGCGTATGCAAAAACCGGCAAAAATTATTTTGGATTGTTTCCTTCTCTGTTTTTAAAAAGGAATTTAAACAAGGCCGGCGACGAAAGTTTGACTTTTATATACACACGTCGTTTGAGTCGCCCTTCGTTTGACAATTTAAATCCGCATGTCGTGTATGTCGATAATTACACTACGGGTCGCGGCAATCCGTACCTACAACCCGAGTATGATAATTCATATGAAGTGAATTATACTTTAAAAAATAAATACACTTTTACCGCAAATTATTTTTATGCAAAAGATGTAATTATAAATGGCATTCACCCCGTTGCGGGAAGTCCCGATCAAATGACGCAGCAGCCGGTAAATTCAGGAACTTCAGACAAATGGATGTTGAGCGCATACATTCCGGTCAATATTACAAAATGGTGGACAACACAGGAGTATGCGGAATATGATTACAGGCATTTGAATGCACCGGGAGCATACAATTTCTCTAAAAACTTAGTTACGCTTTCTACCAATATGCAGTTTGATCTAGGGAAAAATTTAACGGCGAGTTTGCATGCGTTTTATCTTAACAGCATTATTTCCAATAATGCAATTCTCGATCATATTAGCGGAATGGATATTGCTTTGCAGAAGAAATTTTTCAATAAGCGTTTAACGTTAAAAGCAGCTCTGGACGATGTTTTCAGCACAGAAAATAATGTAAAAGGAACTTTCTATTATACCAACTTTAATTTAGATTTCAGCGACATTGAGCGAAAGCAAAAGTTCACGCTTGGCATTGTTTATAATTTTGATTTAGGAAAAGCTTTCAAGTCTCACAAAATTGAAAGCAGCAACGAAGAAGAGCAAAGCAGGTTGAAATAATGAATGGCTATAACGCAATTATCCTACTTAATAATACTTCGCAAGAAGCCCCGGTACAGCGTCGAATATTGCGCGGAGCATAGGGAAAAAATTACAACACTAACCCATAGCTATCATTAATCAACTTCAGGTTCGTCATTGCGATCGTGGCGAAGCAACCTCAGTAAATAATAACACACTCTCTTTTCTTAGTAAAATTTCTCCGTTACCCCTAAGCCAAACAAGGCGAAATCGTATTTTGCGGGATCCTCATTATCCAATTTTTTTAAATGATGGGTCAGTTCTACAGCGGCATTCCAGTCGGTTTGTTTTCTATCTAATAAATTTAATCTTTTAGCTACACGCGCTACGT
>NZ_JBNQGD010000118.1:20340-47816 GCF_050436765.1 Arachidicoccus sp.
CGATCGGACAAATTAAATCAGATGGCTTCATTTTTTCCCAAAGACCAAAATCGACGCCACAGTTATCTTTGCGCACCATCCACCGTAAATACATATTGAGGCGCTTGCAGGTGGAATTTTTTTCAGGAGAAGCGATATGTTTTTTAGTTCTTGGTGGAAAATCCGTCAAAGAAAAAAAATAATGATGAAAATTAATCAGGGCATTTTTTATGCAAAACTCATTTCCAGCTCCCATCAAAAAGGCAGCCTCCAAAGAAGGGTGCTTTTGGTAATGATGATGTAGAAAAGAAACGAAATATAATAAATCGGTATCGTTAAAAGTCCGGTGCTTAAAGTCCAAAAGCTTTATTAAATCCCCGTCACTATGATGCATACAGAAATCGTAAGGGGCATTATCCATTCGCAACAATAATTCTTTCGATTTATTAATAATAATCGTTCTGCTTCCCCAAGCAAAAATGGCCGCGAAGAATCCGGCAATTTCAATGTCTTGCTTTTTTGAAAAGAGATGCGGAATACAAACGGGGTCATTCACAATAAAATCAGGCCGATTATATTGTGCAACTTTTTGATCTAAAAAATATTTTAATTCATTCATAAGCCGTAAAAGTAAAAAATGCTTTCAAATTACCGCACAAGCAATTCTATATCCGCTCATCTAAAAATAACGATAAACCATAAAATGAATATTATATTTGTCAAATAATGCCAAAATATGTTGCGATGTTTCAGAAATTGGCTTAAAATTTTGACCGATGAAGAAATTTAATGTTGTTATCTGTTTACTTTGTCTGCCCGCTTTTGCTTTTTGCCAAGATAATAATTGGGATTTGCAGAGATGTGTGGACTACGCATTGTCTCATAATATTTCTGTTCGTCAAAGTGATGTTCAACAGAGACTTTCGGCTATACAGCTGAAGCAGGCAAAGGCAATGCAAATACCGACATTAAGTATGAATTCTCAAGCAGGGGAACATTTTGGTAGGTATATCTATCCTACAACCAATCAGTTTGCCACTAATAATTCATTTTCTCAAAACTACGGACTACAATCAGGAATCACTTTATTTAATTTTTTCAGTCAGCAACACGCCATCAAGTCGGCAAAAGCACTTGACAACGCCAACAAATTTGATATAGAGCGTGCAAAAAATGACGTTGCGCTGAATGTAGCAGCCGCTTATTTACAGTACCTGTTATCTCTAGAACAGGTGAATATTGCCCAAGGGCAGATTGCACTTAGTCAAAAGCAGTTAGATATTACCAATAAACAAGTAGCTGCAGGGAGTCTTCCAGAATTAAATTCTGCACAATTAGAATCACAGTTAGCAACGGACAGCAGTACATATATTACCAATGAGGCAACCATGATTCAAAATAAATTGCAATTGCTTGCATTGTTAAATCTCAGTGCAGATGCACCTTTCAACGTTTCGTTGCCCGACGTTGAAGCAATCCCATTAATACCTTTGAGTGAGATGCAGCCCCAAGATGTTTATCATATTGCGCTACGTAACCAATACCAACAAAAGGTAGATAGTCTAAATATATTATCTGCTCTGGAAGAAACAAAATCAGCACGCGCTCAAATGTATCCCTCTATTCAGATGTCCGGTTCAATGAATAGTAACTACGCGAGTAAGGATCCCTATGGTTTTTCTTATAGCAAGCAAGTGTTTAATGCCAATCTTTCAGAATTTATCGGGTTAAGTTTAAATATTCCAATATTCAACAGCAGACAATTGCGCTCAAATTATGAAAAATCAAAAGAAAATGTCATTTCTGCAGAATTAACGCAAGAAAAAAACAATCAGGCGTTACAGCAAAATATTTATACTGCATATAGTAATGCACAATCAGGTATTCAAAACTATAATGCCAATACTAAAAGCGAATCTTATTCAGCCTATGCTTATGAATTGGCACAAAAAAGATACGACATAGGCATCATGTCGACTTCTGATTATCTGATTGCCCAAAATAATTTGTACACGGCGAAAATGAACAAAGCAGCGGCACATTTTGAATATATTTTTAGATTGAAAGTTCTGGAGTTCTACAAATACAACCACATTAAATTATAAGATAGAAACAATTATATTAACTACATATCTCGTATTATGAGTAAAAAATTAAAATGGGTGATTGCAATATTAATATTCTTAGTTGTATTGCTGATTGTGCTTAGTAAAGCGGGCGTTATCGGCAAAAAAGAAGGGATTGAAGTAACTGCAGAAAAAGCCCAGAAACGTACTATTACAGAAATAGTAACCGCAAGTGGGCAAATATATCCGGAAATTGAAGTAAAAGTGTCCTCCGATATTTCCGGCGAAATTGTAGATTTACCAGTAAATGAAGGAGATACGGTAAAAAAAGGTCAAACGGTTGCAAAAATATATGCCGATATTTACGCTAGTCAACGAGATCAGGCACAAGCGATAGTAGCACAATCAAAAGCACAGGAAATAAATGCAGTAAGCCAGTTAGCCGGATTAAAAGCAACGATGGATCAAACAAATGATGCCTATAAAAGGCAAAAAACATTGCTCGACCAAAAAGTAATTTCACAATCAGAATTTGAGCAAGCTCAACAAGCCTACTTATCTGCAAAAGCAAATTACGCAGCTGCGAAAGCTACCATTAATGCGCAAAAAGCAAATGTAGAAAGTTCACAAGCAAGCCTCATTCGAGCACAAACCGACGTTGATAGAGCTACTATTGTTTCACCGATGGATGGCGTTATCAGTTTGATGGATGTAAAAAAAGGAGAACGCGTAGTTGGTACAGCGCAAATGACTGGTACCGAAATGATGCGTATTGCAGATTTAGGAAGAATTGAAGTTCGCGTGAATGTAGGAGAAAACGATATTCATAAAGTGCGCCTTGGTGATAGTGCAAATATTCAGGTGGATGCTTATAATCAGAGAGTATTTAAGGGTATCGTCACCCAAATCGCTAACCCACAGCCTACAGCCAACGCATCTACAACCACTTCGACGACTGCTACCAACTATTTAGTACATATTAGACTCTTACCGGAAAGCTACAAGGATTTAATCGGTAAAGGCCAACCTTTCCCTTTTCGCCCGAGTATGTCGGCAAGCGCAGATATACAGACAAAGACCAATTTAAATGTTTTATCAATAGCCCTGAATGCAGTTACAACAAGAGATTATAGCGATTTGGTAAAGGATGATTCCACGCTGAAAAATCAAAATGCTCAGGTAGGTGCTAACGACAGTTTATCTGAAGTCGTTTTTGTAATTGGCAAAGACAATAAAGTAAAGCCCGTAATTGTAAAAACGGGGATTCAAGACATAAATTATATTGAAATATTAAGTGGTATAAAAGAAGGTGATCAAGTGGTAACCGGACCTTACGATACCGTAAGTAAATTGCTAAAATCGGGGAATAAAGTAAAAGTGGTCGATAAGTCTCAGCTCTTTCAAGCGAATTCTTCAAGCCAATAATTAAAAGAATTAGAAAGTAAAACATCGTAATTCTTTTGGTGATGCTTTAAATTCTATTAAAAAACCTACAAAAAACAGCCCATTCTCGGGCTGTTTTTTGTAGGTTACCATAAAAGCCGAAATACTTTACTTTTATTACCCAGTTGCATGTTCGGATTGCGACGGGAAATAGCTGGGATCTTAGATTCCTATTGGTTATAATTGTAATACTGCAATTCGTCTTTCAAAATACCACCACACCAATAACATCGTTAATAGTATGGCAACGATTAATACCCAAACCAGCAATTCGGGAAGTTTCATTTCGTGTTTTCTTTAAATTTTGCAGAGATAGATTCCGCATATACTGTATATACCTTGCAAAGTAATTGCCGATCATTTTCATAAGTAGCCAACCTTATAGCTTTTGGAATCATAAAAAATCCCCTTTCGCAATATTTACATAAATATTTAAATTGGTCTTGCCTAAAATATCATAAATAATCGTCTAACTACTAAACAATCATTTTTATGAGTTGCCTAATAAGCATTCAATTCTTTTAATCGTTTTTGGAAAACTTGCGCATTGAGATGCTGTCTTACATCGATATTTGTGGCTTCAGCTTTGATTGTTTTAGAAGTATCATTGATATCCCAGGTTTTAATGAATTCTGCTGTTGAAAGGTGCCACCCGCTAACCAACAAAAAGAATGCATAGCCAACTAAAATGAGTAAAAAACGTAAAATCTTCATCGATTTAATGGAAGGAGCAATTGCATAATATGCTATTTAATATCTCCTAAATATTTTACAATTGCGGATTGTCGATATAAGACTAGGTTGATATTGTGATAAAGCATTTTATACGCTAAGGTTCTCCAATGATTTTGATAAAAATATTTTAATTATAACAAAGCATTTAAAGTTCTTTTAATATTAATCAACGATATTTAATTTAAATTACAATTAAAGGACAACTTATGAAACTACAAAATCAGATAGCGATAGTTACAGGTGCCAGCAGCGGTATTGGTAAAAGTGTTGCTAAGTGCTTGGCTTTAGAAGGGGCAAAAGTGGTAGTCAATTACCCATTTGAAAAAGTTAAAGAGGAAGCGCAATCCGTTCTGGATGACATTAAACAATCAGGTGGAGATGGTATTATTTTTCAGTGCGATGTAAGTAAAGAAGAGGACGTACAGAACATGTTTGCCCAAACTATTCAACAATATGGCACCGTAGATATTTTAGTAAATAACGCCGGCATACAGGTAGATTCGCCTTTTGAAGAAATGACCTTATCTCAATGGAATGCCGTAATAGGTGTAAATCTTACAGGCCAGTTCTTGTGCGCGCGGGAAGCCATAAAGGAATTTTTGCGCCGTGGCGTCGATGCGCAGAAATCGATAGCTGCCGGAAAAATTATTCACATGAGCAGCGTTCACCAAATTATTCCTTGGGCAGGGCATGCCAACTATGCGACCAGCAAAGGTGGCATTGATATGTTGATGCAAACATTATCACAAGAATTTGCGCCAAGGAAAATTAGAATTAATAGTATTTGTCCAGGAGCTATTCAAACACCAATTAATAAAGACGCATGGAGCACGCCTGAAGCATTGGACAATTTGATGAAACTAATTCCTTATAAAAGAATTGGCCAACCCGAAGACATTGGGAAAGCCGCTGTTTGGTTGGCGAGCGACGATAGTGACTATGTAAACGGCACATCGATATTTGTTGACGGGGGGATGACACTATTCCCAGGATTTACGACCAACGGGTAAATACGAAATAAAATCTCATAGATAATTGTAAGCAAATAATCAGGCATGAAGAATACGCAAGAAGATAAAAAGATAACTGACGCAAGTTGGAAAGTTTGGGGACCATATGTAAGTGACCGGCAATGGGGAACAGTACGTGAAGATTACAGTGAAAACGGAGATGCCTGGCAATCTACGACACACGATATGGCCCGTTCTAAAGCATGGCGTTGGGGAGAGGAAGGAATTGGAGGCATTTGCGATAATTTAGGAAACATTTGTTTTGCATGGGCATTCTGGAACAAAAAAGACGCTATATTAAAAGAACGATTTTTTGGCTTATCAAACTTCGAAGGCAACCACGGCGAAGATGTAAAAGAGTTGTACTATTATTTGGATAATACGCCTACACATTCCTATATGAAAATGTTGTACAAGTACCCCATTGAAGCGTTTCCTTATGAGCAATTATTGGAGGAAAACAAAAGGCGCTCAAGGCTAGAACCTGAGTTCGAATTGATAGATACAGGGGTGTTGAATAACAATAATTATTTTGACATATTTATTGAGTACGCCAAAGCATCCCCTACCGATATCCTGATAAAAGTTACTGTTAATAATCTCTCATCTGACAAAGCAAAAATAAATATACTACCAACTATCTGGTATAGTAATGATTGGAGCTGGCAAAATAAAATACGCAAACCCAACATTACCTGTTTGTCCGAAGGAGAAGTATTATTGCAGCATCCGGCAATGGACACTTATCATTTTTATGTCAAAGAAGAAGCTCCCTTTTTATATTGTGAAAATGAAACAAATAATGAACGGTTATATCAATCCAAAAATGATTCAAACTATGCAAAAGATGGCATTAATAATTACATAGTTAATAATGATGAAACCGCTATAAACAACGAGGAAGGAACAAAATTATCAATTAATTACGATGTCGAGATTAGACCCGGACAGCCAGCTACTTTTTGTTTTCGGTTATCTAAAGAAATAATTAAAAATGCTTTCGATGATTTTGATAAAATATTTTCCCAGCGTATAAAGGATGCCGACGAATTTTACGAAGAAATACAAAAAGAAATAAAGACAGATGATGAGCGGGCTATTCAACGCCAGGCTTTTTCAGGAATGTTATGGAATAAACAATTTTACCATTACAATGTATCTAAATGGTTAAATGGAGATGAACGCATGCCTCCCCCACCCCAACAACGCAAACATGGCCGCAATTATGAGTGGCAACATGTAGACAACAAGCGTGTCATCAGCATGCCTGATAAATGGGAATATCCTTGGTACGCGACTTGGGATTTGGCTTTTCACTGTGTAACACTTGCAGTAATTGATTCGAATCTTGCAAAAGAACAACTAACACTTTTTACACACGATTGGTACATGCATGCCAACGGACAATTACCCGCATATGAATGGGATTTTGGTAATGTCAATCCACCCGTGCACGCATGGTCCGCCTGGCGTGTATATAAAATCGATGAAAGCAATTATGGCAAATCAGATACAACGTTCTTAAAAGCCATTTTTCACAAACTGCTGCTCAATTTTACATGGTGGGTAAATAGAAAAGATAAGGAAGAAGACAATATTTTCGAGGGAGGTTTTTTGGGTCTTGACAATATCGGTGTGTTTGATAGGAATATGCCACTGACTGATGGATTGCAATTGGAACAATCTGACGCCACAAGTTGGATGGCGATGTTTGCCTTAAATATGATGCGTATTGCTCTTGAATTGTCAAAATTTGATAGCGTATATCAAGATATGGCCTCTAAATTTTTTGAACATTTCTTGACCATTGCCTATGCAATGGAAAATCTGCAAGCTAATGGAGAAGGGCTTTGGGATGAAGAAGATCAATTCTATTACGACAGAATTCGCTCCAAATATGGGGACAATAAAATATTAAGATTAAGAAGTATTGTAGGAATTATCCCATTATTTGCGGTAGAAGTAATTGACGATAACAGTTTGCTAAAGGCGCCTCTTTTTAAAGAAAGAATGAATTGGATTTATGAAAACAAGCCCGAGTTGGCTGCCTTGGTTTCGCGTTGGCAGGAGCAGAATAATACACAACATCTTTTATCGTTATTGCGTGGCCATCGAATGAAAAAAATATTAGAAAGGTTATTAGATGAAAATGAGTTTTTGAGTCTATACGGCGTTCGTTCCCTCTCGAAATATCATGAAAAAAACCCCTATAAATTATCGATTAACAATGCACATTTTGAAGTAGCTTACACACCTGGTGAATCCGATTCTGCTATGTTTGGTGGTAATAGTAATTGGCGTGGTCCTATATGGATGCCGATGAATTTTTTAATTATAGAGAGTCTGCAAAGATTTAATTACTATTACGGTGATGACTTTAAAGTTGAATGTCCAACGCATAGTGGCAATTTTTTAACATTGAAAGAAGTTGCAACCTATTTATCAAATAAAGTGGTGAATTTGTTTATCAAAGACGAAAATGGCAACCGGGCATTTTTAGGCGAGAATCAAACACTCCAAAAAGATACCAACTTCAATGAATATCTTTTATTCAATGAATATTTTCATGGAGATTCAGGTAAGGGATTAGGAGCTTCTCATCAAACTGGTTGGACCGGATTAGTGGCCAAAATTATTCAATCAAAGAATAGAAATTAAGGCCTCAAGAAGATTTACAGGTCAAAAACTTAGCACATTTGTTGATAAATAAATTTCAATTTCGAGCGAGCTGTTTTGTATATTGCATATAGCATCAAAATATATAATTTTTAAACCTAATTATTTTGACCGACACCATCATTGAATTAAACACCCTCAGCCCTATTGAGTTTTTTGGCGTAAATAACGCAAAACTCAATTTATTAAAAAGACGCTTTCCATTATTAAAAATTCTCTCCCGTGGCACGCAGATAAAATTAAGCGGAGCGCAGGAACATGTAGAGGAAGCAAAGGCAAAAATTGGCTTGATATTGCAACACATTGAACGTAGTGGCGATTTAAGTGATAATTATTTTGAAGAAATACTCGGCAGTATTGATGACGACAAAGTGGATAATTTTGTCGAAAGACATCCAAATGATATATTAGTTTTTGGACCTAACGGAAAAAGCATTCGGGCTCGCACCACCAATCAGAAATCGATGGTTGAAGCGGCTGATAATAATGACATTGTTTTTGCTATAGGTCCAGCCGGAACAGGTAAAACATATACTGCTGTCGCCATTGCTGTGCGTGCACTAAAAAATAAAATTGTAAAAAAGATTATTTTAACACGTCCCGCGGTCGAAGCGGGAGAAAGTCTTGGTTTTTTACCCGGTGATTTAAAAGAGAAAATAGACCCTTATTTGCGCCCCCTATACGATGCTTTAGATGATATGATTCCCGCTGACAAATTGGGCTATTACATGAGTACGCGCACAATAGAAATTGCGCCTTTAGCTTATATGCGTGGTCGCACCTTGGATAATGCATTTATTATTCTAGATGAATCACAAAATGCCAATGATTTGCAAATCAAAATGTTCTTGACACGTATTGGGGCAAACGCGAAAGCGATTATAACCGGTGATCCTACTCAAATAGATTTACCTAAAAACCAACGAAGCGGTTTGTGGAAAGCGGTGTCTATTCTTAGAAATATAGATGGCATTGCACTCATCGAATTGAATGAAGAAGATGTCGTAAGGCACAAACTTGTTAAGCAGATTATCAAGGCATACAATATGGCCGATGAAAAAGAAGAAGAAGAACAAAAATTTTATGTAAACAAAAAGATAGGTAAGGATAGGTTGTTATAAAAATTATTGTTGTAATTTTCCATCCCAATTTCCATCATCAAAAATGAAACGAGTCATATGAAAAGAATCTTTGTGTGTATAGCAGTGCTATCTCTCGCATTTATAGTCCCGTCTTGTAAATCCTCATCGTCTCCGTCAGCTATTGCTACAAAATTTTCAAAGGCAATGCTCAATGATGATTATGCAACAGCGGAAAAGTTGTCCACGATAGAAAGCGCGAAAATTCTAAAGGAAAACGAGCAGATGAGTAAACAAAATCCTTTACCTGATTCTATAAAAGCGCTTATAAAAGTGGCAACTATAAAAATCGTAAATGAAAAAATTGAAAATGATTCAACTGCTTCAGTTGAATTAAAAACAGTACTTCCAAAAGAAATAATGGGCAAAAAAGAAAACGACGAGACCCTTTCATTGAAAAAAGAAAATGGTCAATGGCGCATCGACATTTTTGGCACCATGAAGAAAATGATGGAAGAAGAAGGTGGCGGGGTACAGATGCAGAGTGATGACATGTCTTCGGATTCACTTGATGCAGCAAACCCAGATTCTTCTTTAGGGAAATAAATTTAATACCTAACTATTTTTACGTCTTGTTATGCCCAATATTGTGCTCGCTAGTACCTCCACTCTTGCAGGTGAAACTTATTTAAGTTATCTAAGAAGTGAGCTTATTGAATTATATAAAGACGTAAAAGAAATAATCTTTATTCCTTTTGCTCGCCCTAGTGGTATTTCCCACGAGGAGTACACTGAAAAGGCGAGCACTTTTTTTGCTTCGATAAATAAGAGAGTAAGAGGGCTGCATGAATTTTCATCAGCAACAGACGGCATAAAAAGCGCAGAAGGCTTTTTTACGGGCGGCGGTAATACGTTTTTGTTGGTAAAACAATTACACGAACAAAAATTAATGCCCGTTTTAAGAGATGAAGTGCTCCGAGGCAAACCATATCTCGGTTGTAGTGCAGGTGCAAATATTGGCGGCATCAATATGCAGACAACCAACGACATGCCAATTGTCTATCCGTCATCTTTCGAAACAATGGGTTTGGTAAATTTCAATATCAATCCGCATTTTTTAGACGCAGCTGCCCAGTCCACACACATGGGTGAAACAAGAGAAACCCGTATTAAAGAATTTTTGACCCAAAATCGAATACCGGTAATCGGATTAAGAGAAGGAAGCTGGCTTCGAGTGAACAATAATGTTGTTAAACTAGAAGGCAGATTTCCCGCAAAAATTTTCGAAAAAGGTGAAGAACCATATGAATTACCTACTCACAGTGAAATCGTATTTTAGCGACGCAAAAATGCAGTAGTATAAATATCATAGTATTTTCTCCATGAAGACCAAATCTAACCAACGATCAAATTTGAATCCGACTTCTTTTAAATAACCCACTTCAGTAAATCCATATTTTTTATGAAATTCGATACTGAATGTATTCTCTGCGTCAATTCCGGCAATCATTGTATGATAGTTTTCGGATCTTGCTCTTTCAATTAAGGCATTTAATAATTCTGCTCCTATACCCTTTCCTCTAAAATCTTTATGTACATATACTGAATGCTCTACACAAAAACGATAACCGTCCTTTGGTCGGAAAATAGTGTAGCAACCATATCCGGCACATCGTCCTTCGTATGCACATACAAGAATGGGCATGGATTGCTTTTGCATATTGTCAAACCAATTTTTTACATATTGCCCATCCCGCTCATGATAATCATAAATGGCAGTCGTGTTTAAAACCGCATCATTCATTATTTCTTGTATATAGGGCAAATCACATTCTTTCGCATTTCTTATCGTAAACATGGTGATCTCCTGTTTAAAAGATTGACAATTACGGATCAAAGGTAAATTTATAATTAAATATAATATTACCGGGGACTTAAATATCTAAACAAATATTCGCATTCTTTTTTTATTTTTAATGTAAAATTGATTATCAAAGAAATAACAACAGCCAAAGAGCTCTTATAACCACCATAAAAGATAATTTAAGCGATGTCGGACGTTATTTCATCCGCTAAAACTAAAATTTCTCCAATGAAAAAAGGTTCTTGATTCTCCAAACGATTGATTGTAGGATTGGGCAAATTTGTTAGTGCGGAGGAATTTCATTTCGGGCAAAAGTTGGTAGCGACTTAACTACAATTACCGGTGCCCATTTAAAGGAACTTATAGACACGGACTTCAGACAGACCCATTTTTAGAATATAATTTGACAAAAAAGATAGGCATTCAACCGGAACTTCTATTGAACCAAATGAATGTAACGCCGCAGAATAGCAATACTAGTTCTGGATATTTTACCCAAAGGGGCAATCTATATACCTAGATTATTTGAGCCTTCCCGTACTCTTGCGAATTAACACTAGCCAATTACTTCCCCTACAAGTTGGAGCAGAATTTAGCAAAATGATTGGCGGAAATCCTCCCTATATCAATAACAGAGAGCCGGGTTAAAGCACTTATGTCGCCGGTGACTTGGGCAGTCACAATTAAATCTATGCCTCAAAGTCGCGTAAGTTCCCGTTCAATCTTGGTTATAGGATACATAGCCAATTAAAAGAATATTCAAGGAGTGCCTTGAGTAGGGCAATGATGGCATATTCTTTGACAGGAAGAATTTGAGTAAAATCATATAGTTTTTAACATGACATTTATAAACATTATTTTTGCTACAAAACCGTAAAAATTTATCCAATGAAAAGATTATTCTTAACTCTCCTTACTGTATTGTTGCTGGCAGGTTTTGCCAATGCGCAACATTTTGCCCTTGGTATCAAAGCGGGTGGGAACCTTAACAAAATTAGTGGTGAGTCTTTTAAAAATGGCTACGAATTTGGTGTTCACGCCGGTGCGTTTTTAGAATATGACTTTGGTAAAACTATTGGCATTCAACCTGAAGTTCTATTTAACCAAACAAATACAACGACTCAAAGCCAGAGCTCTACTCAACAGGATTATTTTAATTCTACAAAAGATGCCAAATTGAATTACTTAAGTATTCCACTTTTGTTACGTATCAACGTAAATAAACTGCTGACCATAAATGTGGGTCCTCAATATAGCATCTTAATGAATAAAGATTCCTCTTTGTTTGTTAATGGTAAAAATGCCATTAAAAGTGGTGATTTTGCAGCTGTTGCCGGCTTGCAGCTTAACCTCGGCGCATTACGTGTTTACGGGCGTTATAATATTGGCCTGTCAAATATTAATGATATTAGCGACCAACAAAAATGGAAGAATCAGCAAATTCAATTAGGAATCGGCTTTACCATTTTATAAATAAATACTCTATTTAGAAAGGCCGTTCTCAAATTGAACGGCTTTTTTTTATGCATACATTTTTAAATAAAACAAATAAAACATTGCATAACCGTAACGTTTCTTATTTTCGTGCTGCTAAAATGAACAAATTATCCATGCAACTTTCCAATGAACAACTTTCGGCGATAGCCAATGAATATGGTACGCCGGTCTATATTTACCATGCAGAAAAAATAAAAGAACAGTACAATAAACTAAAAAAAGCATTTGCTAAAACGGATACACGTTTTTTTTATGCCTGTAAAGCATTGACGAATATCAATATCTTAAAATTGATGAAAGGTATTGGTACCGACTTGGATTGTGTGAGCATAAATGAAGTAAAACTTGGTCTAGCTGCTGGTTTTGAGCCCCATCAGATTATGTTTACACCCAATAGTGTCGATTTCACCGAAGTGGAGTCGGGCAAAGAATTAGGCGTAAATATCAATATCGATAATATTTCTTTTCTTGAAAGATTTGGAAATAAATATGGTAACTCCTATCCTATCAGCATTCGTTTAAACCCGCATATAATGGCTGGCGGAAATTACAAAATCTCTACCGGCCATGTCGATAGCAAATTTGGCATTTCCATACACCAAATGAGACATATAGAGCGTGTAGTTAAAACGACTAAATTACATGTTCGCGGGTTGCATATTCATACTGGCAGCGAAATCAAAGACATTAACTTGTTTTTAAATGCATTAGATGTAATGCTTGATTTGGCCAGGCATTTTCCCAAAATAGAATTTTTAGATTTGGGTAGTGGCTTCAAAGTCCCCTACGAGGAAACCGATATAGAGACCGACGTGGATCTATTGGGCCAAAAAGTTGGCGAAGCATTTGAAACATTTGAAAAAGAAATAGGCAAGAAATTACAAATATGGTTTGAACCTGGAAAATACTTGGTAAGTGAATCAGGTTACTTTGTGGTAAAAGCCAATGTCATAAAACAAACCACTGCCACCGTTTTTGTAGGCGTGGATTCTGGCTTTAATCACCTTATACGCCCAATGTTTTATGAAGCCTATCACCGTGTGGAAAACATTAGCAATCCTAAAGGATCTGAAAGGATCTATACTGTCGTGGGTAATATTTGCGAAACAGATACTTTTGCCTGGGACAGAAAAATTGCAGAAACTCATGAAGGTGATTTACTTTGTTTTTATAATGCGGGGGCTTATGGTTTTGAGATGAGCAGTAACTTTAACTCACGATTAAAACCTGCAGAAGTATTGGTGATAAATGATGAGACACACTTAATAAGAAGAAGGGATACGTTTGAGGATTTATTGCGCAATCAAATCGAGGTATTATAATTCAGTGCCTGCCCTGCATTAGGTTTAGCTTTTAATTGAATTAAACTATGATTGAATTAAAAAATATAAAGAAAAGTTTTGACGGGAAGCCTATTATTAAGGGCGTTTCAATGGTTTTGGATGCAGGCAAATGTAATCTTATTATTGGCGCAAGCGGCAGTGGCAAAACGGTCTTAACTAAATGCATTGTGGGTTTGTTCGAACCAGATGAAGGCGAAATATTTTTCGAGGATGAAAATATTCTACAGTTAGATAAAAAAGAACGAAAAGAGCTACGCCAAAAAATAGGTATGCTATTTCAGGGTTCCGCACTTTTCGATTCCATGACGGTTGAGCAAAATGTGATGTTCCCTCTGGACATGTTCTCAAAAATGTCCAATAGTGAAAAAAGGAAACGCGTCAATGAAGTACTGGCTCGCGTAAACCTTACAGACTCCAATAAAAAGCTCCCGGCTGAAATAAGTGGAGGAATGAAGAAAAGGGTGGGTATTGCACGAGCAATTGTACTGAATCCTAAATATCTTTTTTGCGATGAACCTAACTCGGGTCTGGATCCACAGACCTCATTATTAATAGATAAATTGATAAAGGAAATTACCATCGAGTATGAAATGACCACGGTTGTCATTACACACGACATGAATAGCGTGATGGAAATTGGCGATCACATAGTGTATATGTATGATGGGCAAAAACGGTGGGAAGGTAATAATCGTGAGATTATTCATAGTAAAGACGAGATGTTGAATAAATTTATTTTTGCGTCACAATTCTTACAAGATGTAAAAGAAATGCGTATGGAAGAAGATAAACAAAAGAACAAATAGGTTTTCTTTTATCATGATAAAATATTGTAAGAAGTCGGAGAATACAACAAAATAGTTTTCCGACTTCTTTATTTCGTATAAATTTTTTACCTTACAAAATACAGCTGCTTAGATTAAGTAATTACTTTTGTAGCAGAATCCATTTAATATGTCTCAATTTAAAAATAAAGTAGTTGTAATTACTGGCGGATCCGAAGGAATTGGTCGCGCATTAGTAGATATTTTTTTGCAACGAGGAGCCAAAGTAGCTACCTGTAGTAGAAACTTTGATAAACTCTACCTTTTGCAAACACAGTATCCTGATATGCCGCTGCTGACCCATACAGCTGATATTAGCAAAGAGAATGAATGCAATTCATTTATTCAAAAAGTAATAAAAGTACATGGAAGCATCGATATCTTAATTAATAACGCGGGTATTTCCATGCGCGCATTATTTGAAGACACAGAAATAGAAACCTTACGAAAATTAATGGATGTGAATTTTTGGGGCGCGGTATATTGCACAAAATTCGCATTACCATTCTTAATACAAAACCAGGGTGTAATTGTTGGCGTATCTTCTATTGCAGGTTTCAGAGGATTACCAGGAAGAAGTGGCTATTCTGCATCAAAATTTGCGTTGAATGGTTGGCTGGAATCTATCCGTACAGAATTGGTAGAAACGGGAGTTTCAGTCGTAACCGTTTGCCCCGGATTTACCAGTTCCAATATCAGAAAAGTTGCATTAAACAAAGACGCGAAGCCGGAAGCCGAAACGTTGATGAAGGAAGAAAAAATGATGAGTGCAGAAGAATGTGCCGGGCATATCTTTGAGGCAATTGATAAAAGGAAACGTACGCTAATATTAACAACACAGGGCAAAGAAGCGGTATATCTTAACCGTTTTTTACCTGCAATAGCAGATAAACTTGTTAGAAAATTTTATTTTAAAAACAACAAACTCATTAAATAAGTATACCCCCAAATAATGGCAATCATTACGCTATCAACAGATATTGGTATCAACGATTTTGTTATTGGCGCTTTTAAGGGGCAGCTTTTAACTTTGCAACCCAATGCTCAAATAGTAGACATTACCCATCAATTATCCTCTACTAATTTTGCCGAAGCTGCTTATATATGTGTGCATGCATTTAAATATTATCCAGAAGAAACCATACACATCGTATTAGTAAATCTCTTTGAATTTGATCCTAGCCAATTATTACTAGCCAAATATGGAAAACAATATATTCTTTGTCCGGATAATGGCATTTTAACCATGATTTGTAAGCAAAAACCTGGTAATGTTTTTAGGTTACCTGTAAAAAATGGAGCAAAAATAACGACACTTCAATGCTTAGAATACTTTTCTATTGCTGTACATAAATTAGCAACAGGCAGATCTCCTTTACAGGTTGGTCAGCCAATCGACAATTTTGTGGAGCGTTACCCGATGCGCCCGACATTTGGCGACAATTGGATTGAAGGGCAAATTATATTTATAGACAGATTTGAAAATGTTGTAGGTAATATTTCTGAAGAAGAATTTGAAGAATGTCGCAAAGGTCGAGATTATAAGATAATTTTTGGGCGCAGCAACAACATTATCACTAAGGTCCAAGAGAACTATTCGATCTCTGACAATAGCGAATACATTGCTACATTTAATTCTGCAGGCATGTTAGAGCTATCCATTAAAAATGGAAATTTAGCGGGGCTATTTGGCCTAAAGGGATCTAAAGAATATACATCTTCCTATGCAGAGACCCAAGAAGAAAGCGGAAAGCGTAATTGGTTTTACAAAACTATTCGTGTTTTTTTTGAATAAATCGTAAATATTTTTCACTCTTTACTTTTTATAAAATTTGAAATACTACATTATAGCCGGTGAGGCAAGCGGTGACCTGCATGGGAGCAATTTAATAAAAGAATTACATAAGTTGGATCCTGAATGTCAAGTACGCTGTTGGGGTGGCGATAAAATGCAGGCCGCCGGTGCCCAACTAGTGAAACATTATCGAAGTCTGGCTTTTATGGGTTTTGTAGAAGTAGTAAGTAATTTACCGACGATTTTAAAAAATCTTTCTTTTTGTAAAAAAGATATTCAGAAATATAGCCCAAACGTATTGATCTTGATCGATTATCCGGGATTTAATCTACGCATTGCACAATGGGCCAAAACACAAGGCATCAAAGTTGTTTATTATATTTCTCCGCAAGTATGGGCTTGGAAAGAAAGCCGCGTGCCCAAGATGATGCAAAACATAGATAAAATGTTAGTCATTCTACCATTCGAGAAAGATTATTTTAAAAATAGGTTTAATTGGGATGTCACATATGTAGGGCACCCTTTAGTAAAAGTTATTGACGATTTTAAAGAATCTAAAACTCCTTTATCATCTTTAGATGATAAAAAGATAATTGCGCTTCTACCAGGAAGTCGCAAACAGGAAGTGCGCAAAAAGTTGCCTATAATGTTAAGGGCTTCAAAACATTTTCCAAACTATCAATTTGTGGTCGCTAAGGCGCCTTCTTTGGAAAATGAATTTTATCAGGAAATGCTCACCTCGTATCCCGACGTTTTATCCATTGAAGACGGAACATACAAATTGCTCTCAAATGCCTACGCGGCATTAGTTACAAGTGGCACTGCGACATTAGAAACAGCTCTATTTGGTGTTCCTGAAATAGTTTGTTACAAAGGCAGTAATATTAGCTATCAGATTGCTAAAAGATTGATTAAAATAAAATATATCTCGCTTGTTAATTTGATAATGGACAAACTCGTTGTAACTGAACTTATCCAACACAGTCTCAATGAACAAAATCTAAGTCAGGAACTTGAACGTATTTTAAACGATGATACGGCACGTTCTCAAATTGAGGATAATTATGCCCAATTAAAAGATCTTTTATCTTTCGGTGGGAATGCTTCAAAAAATGTCGCAATGGCGGTAATTGAATTCCTTCAAAAGTAAATCTTTACCTTAAAGAGCAATTATTATAAATTCGTTATATATCACCGGAAATTTAATATATCGGTGTCTACTGCCAGCTATCTGCGCTTTAGCAGTGACTGACATTCCATCAGGACTTTAATAGCATACAGCAATTTCTCTATAAGTCGCCCCAGCAAGGACTGTCATTTTTGCACAACTCGCTGTCATGGCACAATGCTTGAACGTACTTATCGAACAAAATCGTAAATTATAAAATTTAATAAATATGGGAAAAATAATAGGTATAGACTTAGGAACTACCAATAGTTGCGTTTCTGTTATGGAAGGAAATGAACCAGTTGTTATTGCAAACGATGAAGGTCGTCGTACAACTCCTTCTGTAGTGGCATTTTTAAAAAATGGAGAACGTAAAGTTGGTGATCCTGCAAAACGTCAGGCAATTACCAATCCGCAAAACACGATTATGAGTGTTAAGCGTTTTATGGGACGTAAATTTGATGAAGTTGGTAATGAAATTACCCACTACAGTTACAAAGTTGTAAAAGGAGATAATAATACAGTACGTGTAGATATTGATGGTCGTCAATACACACCACAAGAAATTTCTGCTATGACTTTGCAGAAAATGAAAAAAACAGCTGAGGACTATTTAGGCCAGGAAGTAACCGAAGCAGTAATTACAGTTCCAGCTTACTTCAATGATGCACAACGTCAAGCTACAAAAGAAGCCGGTGAAATTGCAGGCTTAAATGTACGTCGTATTGTAAACGAACCAACCGCTGCGGCTTTGGCTTATGGTTTAGATAAAGGCGGCAAAGAACACAAAATTGCTGTATTCGATTTAGGTGGTGGTACTTTTGATATTTCTATCTTAGATTTGGGAGATGGCGTGTTCGAAGTTAAATCGACCAATGGTGATACACATTTGGGTGGTGATGATTTTGACAAAGTGATTATGGATTGGTTGGCCGACGAGTTTAAAAATGAAGAAGCCATCGACTTGCGTAAGGATCCTATGGCTTTGCAACGTCTAAAAGAAGCGTCAGAAAAAGCAAAAGTTGAATTATCTTCTTCTAACGAAACAGAAATCAATTTGCCTTATATCACCGCTGTTGACGGAGTACCCAAACACTTGGTAAAGAAATTGAGTCGTGCAAAATTTGAAAGTTTAGCTGATAAATTGTTTGACCGTTGCTTAAAGCCATGTGAAGCGGCCTTAAAAGACGCTGGTTATTCGGCCTCCGATGTTGACGAAGTGATATTGGTAGGTGGTTCTACACGTATTCCCAAAGTACAAGAAATTGTCGAAAAATTCTTTGGAAGAAAGCCAAATAAAAGCGTGAACCCTGACGAAGTAGTTGCTATTGGTGCAGCTATTCAGGGTGCTGTATTAACAGGCGAAGTGAAAGATGTATTATTGCTAGACGTTACGCCCCTTACATTAGGTATTGAAACAATGGGTAGTGTGATGACTCCAATGATCCCAGCCAATACAACCATTCCTTCGAAAAAGACAGAAGTATATTCTACTGCAAGCGATAACCAACCAGGTGTGCAGATCCACATTTTACAAGGCGAACGCTCTATGGCAAAAGACAATAAAAGTCTTGGTGTTTTTAACTTAGATGGTATTCCACCAGCACCAAGAGGTGTTCCTCAAATCGAAGTAACTTTTGATATCGATGCCAACGGTATCTTACACGTAAGCGCTAAAGACAAAGGAACCGGTAAGGAACAAAAAATCCGTATTGAGGCAGGTAGTGGTTTAAGCAAAGAGGAAATTGAAAAGATGAAGAATGAAGCTAAAGCCAACGAAGCAACTGACAAAGCAGAACGCGAAAAAGTAGATAAATTAAACCAAGCAGATAGTTTAATTTTCCAAACAGAAAAGCAACTGAAAGAGTTTGGCGAAAAAATACCTGCTGATAAAAAAGCACCGATTGAAGCGGCTTTGACGAAGTTGAAAGATGCACACAAAGTACAGGACATTCCTTCTATCGACAAAGCTTTAGAAGAAATGAACGCCGCTTGGACAGCTGCAAGTGAAGACATATACAAAGCTCAACAGGATGGCGCAGCTGCCGACGCTGGACAACAAGCAAACGCTGGTGGAGAACAGCCTTCATCAGAAGATCATGGCGACGTGACTGATGCAGAGTTTGAAGAAGTAAAATAAGTAGAGCTCGATAGCGAATAATTATAAAACCACAGTGATAAATGGTATCACTGTGGTTTTTTCGTCTTAGGCACGTCAGTTGGATGATCAGAAGAATTGATTAGTCAGACTATAGCCGAACCGAGAATCTCATTTCCCCCATTGCCCATTTACCCAATAATAAAATGACACTTCTTTTCAAAAAAAATAGCAGACAATGAATGGCTGCTATTTTTATCTATAATTATTTTTCTATATATCAGATCAAGTGATACAACGGGAAAAATACAGTCGGGGCTGCTATTTTTTTATTTATAAAACGCCCTTTGTACTAGGCAGCGCGTCACTTAAGGGATCACGCTTCACTGCCATTTTAATGGCTTTAGCAAAGGCCTTAAAAATAGCTTCAATTTTATGGTGTTCATTCTCACCTTTACATTCAATATTCAAATTGCATTTAGCCGCATCACTGAATGATTTGAAGAAATGAAAGAACATCTCTGTAGGCATCTCTCCCACCTTCTCCCTTTTAAATTCGGCATTCCAAACGATCCAATTACGTCCACCAAAATCTATTAAAACTTTCGCCTCTGCTTCGTCCATAGGCAAAGCAAATCCATAACGTTCCATCCCTCTTTTATCCACCAATAATTTAGCAAATGCCTCCCCTAAAGCAATCCCGGTATCTTCGATCGTGTGATGTTCATCAATATGCAAATCACCCTTTGCTTCAATATTTAAATCAATATTTCCGTGGCGGGCAATTTGATCGAGCATATGGTCAAAAAAACCCAGACCCGTATGGATGTTGGCTTTGCCGCTTCCATCTAAATTTATGTCGATCGAAATTTTCGTTTCATTGGTATTTCGCTTGTGATGAATCGTCCTAGATGTCAATTTCAGAAATTCATAAATATCCTTCCAACTGGAAGACACCAAACCCATACTTTCTTTTATAGCTTCTTTATCTGCAATCTCATCGGCGCCAAGCTCTGCATCGTTATTTAACCAAATCCCCTTGCTGCCTAAATTTTTCGCCAATTGAACATCTGTAATACGATCACCAATAACAAAAGAATTTTGTAAGTCATAGGCGGGATTGTTAATATATTCTGTCAACATTGCCGTTCCCGGCTTACGCGTTGGAATATTATCTTTCTTAAAAGTTCTGTCAATAAACACTTTCGAAAAATGAATGCCTTCATTTTCCAGACACTGCATTATAAAACGCTGTACCGGCCAAAAAGGCTCCTCAGGAAAGCTATCTGTACCTAAGCCGTCTTGATTGGTTACCATTACTAATTCGTAATCTAACTCTTTCGCAATTTTAGAAAGATATTGAAAAACTTCCGGGTAAAATTCTAATTTTTCAAAACTATCTATTTGGTACGAAGTGCGCGTTTCCACGATAATAGTTCCGTCTCGGTCGATAAATAATATCGGTTTCATTATTTAATGGTTAATATTTAATTATTAATAGTTAATGTTCTAGAATATTTTTCACTGTTCATTTTTCATTGAAATAAGTGCATCTACTAAATCGGTGTTTTCTTTTTCCGTGCCAACAGTTACCCTTAGACAATCCTCGCAAAGTAACACCCGACTGCGATCACGCACGACGATACCTTTAGTCAATAAATAATCATATACTTTTTTCGCATCTTTTATTTTTATCAATATAAAATTAGCATCAGAGGGATATACTTTTTCTATAATAGCCATTTTTTCGAAAACCTCAGCCAACGCATTGCGCATATCTACGATTTCTTTAATCATATCATTGACCTGTCCAACCTCTTCTAATGCTTTCAATGCCAAATCTTGTGTCGCTTGATTGATGTTGTACGGAGGCTTTACCTTGCTTAAAATATCAACAATCTCTTTGGATGCGAATGCCAAGCCAAGGCGCAAACCAGCCAATCCCCAAGCCTTACTGAAAGTCTGTAAGACTACCAAATTGGGATAATCATTCAACTCCTGAAGAAGAGATTTTTGCTTTGCGAAGTTAATATAAGCCTCATCCACAGCCACAATACCTTCGAAATTATTCAATACCATTTCCAATTCTTCACGATTAAGCGAATTTCCTGTAGGATTATTGGGTGAACATAGCCAAATGATTTTCGTATGGACATCGACCAAAGATTCTATATGCGCTAAATTTAATTGAAAATCCTCTAATAGTGGCGCGATACGAATTTCCACATCGTTAATATTTGCAGACACTTCATACATACCATAAGTAGGCGGGCATATAATCACATTATCCTTTCCGGGATTACAAAAGCTACGATACAGCAAATCAATGCATTCATCGCTACCATTTCCTAAGAAAATTTTCTCGGCAGGAATGTTTTTTACTGAACTGACCGCTTTTTTCAATAACTGTTGGTGTGGATCCGGATAACGATTATACCACTTCAACAATGGAGAGCCCAAACTGTTTTCATTGGCATCTAAAAATACCCTTGCTTCTCCGGAAAACTCATCACGCGCAGATGAATAAGGCGCCAATTTTTTTATATTTTTTCTTAAAAGAATGTTTAGGTCGAACATTTATATTTTTTTGAATGAGAACAAAAATAATTTGATAATGACTAAATAGTTTAATGACAGATTTTCAAATTCATTTATTTTCAAGTTCCTGAATCCTTAGTCTCACTGCATTCGCATGTGCCTCTAAACCTTCGGCACCCGCCATCGAGATTACGGTCGCTGCAATCTGTTGCAACCCCGGTTGCGTAAGTCTTTGATAAGTGATTTTTTTTATGAAACTATCTACACTTACACCACTATACGCACGTGCATAACCATTGGTGGGCAAAGTGTGATTAGTCCCGCTGGCATAATCGCCAACACTTTCCGGCGAATAATTTCCAATAAAGACAGAACCAGCATTCACTATTTTATCTGCCACTTCATCAGCGTTTTTGCAGGATAAAATTAAATGCTCAGATGCATATTCATTCGCAATCTCCACCGCCTCGTCAATCGAATTGACCAAGATTAGCTTACTATTCTCTAATGCCTTTTCTGCAATAAGTCTTCTGGGTAAGATTGTTACTTGCTTTTGCACTTCTTCTTCTACATTTTGCAACATTTTTTCCGAAGTCGTAATCAAAATAGCTTGGCTATCCACTCCATGTTCCGCCTGAGAAAGTAAATCAGAGGCTACGAATGCGGCATCGGCTGAGTGATCCGCTAAAACACAGACTTCACTCGGCCCGGCCGGCATGTCAATAGCCAGACCTTCCTCTTGTGCCATTTGTTTGGCGCAAGTCACAAACTGATTACCCGGTCCAAAAAGCTTATACACTTTGGGGACTGTTTCAGTTCCATAGGTCATTGCACCAATTGCTTGAACACCGCCAATTTTATAAATTTGGGTAACGCCAACCAATTGCGCAGCAAACAAAATAGCCGGATGTAGTTTTCCTTCCTTGTTGGGCGGCGAGCATAATATAATCTCCTTGCAACCAGCAATTTGCGCAGGAATGCCCAACATCAAAATAGTAGAAAACAAGGGCGCAGAACCTCCGGGAATGTATAAACCCACCTTCTGTATTCCAACAGATTTTCGCCAGCAAGCAACGCCTGGTTGAGTTTCAATCACTTCAACTTTAGCCACTTGCTTCTCATGAAAAAATCGAATATTTTTTGCTGCCACTTCAATAGCATCTTTTAGTTCTATAGAGATCTCGCCGGCAGCAGCATTCATCTCTTCTTGCGTTACTATAATATTTTCCAAATCAACTCCATCAAATTTCTCTGTATATTTCTTAACAGCCTTATCTCCATTTGATTTTATTTCTGCTAAAATTCCTGCAACTTGATTTTTCAACGATGTATTGTCAAACACCGTTCTGGAAATCATTTCGGCCCAAAGGCCTTTTGCAGGATTTATATATTTTTTCATTTTTCTACTAATAGTTTTTTATTCCACAATGCTTAAACCACCATTTTTTCAATGGGCAACACTAAAATATCTTCAGCGCCTACCTTTTTTATTTCTTCTATATGTTCCCAAAAATCATTTTCACTAAGTACTGTATGAATGCTGCTCCAACCTTCCACGGCCAGTGGTAATATAGTCGGGCTTTTCATGCCAGGCAGAATTTTTATAATTTGTTCTAACTTATCATTGGGCGCATTCATCAGAACATATTTTTTGTTCTTTGCTTTTTTTACGGTCTGAATACGAAACAACAATTTATCTAAAATCCTTTGTTTTTCTTCAGACAATGTTGGTGTTTTTATCAGGGCCGATTCCGATTTCAAAATCACTTCCGTCTCTTGCAAACCATTCATAAATAGCGTTGACCCACTGCTTACCAAATCACAAATCGCATCCGCCAAACCTATCCCCGGCGCTATTTCTACACTGCCACTAATTTCATGAATATCTGCTTTAACATTATTATCGTCCAAAAACTTCTGCAGTAATACCGGATAGCTAGTCGCAATTTTCTTCCCATTCAGGCATTGTATATTCGGATAGGATTCATTCTTACCGACGGCAATAGAGAGACGACATTTGCCAAAACCCAACAATTCAGCAACTGTCACATTTTTTTTCGATTCATAGATCACATTCTCCCCCACAAATCCAATGTCAGCCACACCATCTTCTACATATTGCGGAATATCATCATCGCGCAAAAAAAACACTTCCAAGGGAAAATTAGAGGCCGTCGCTTTCAATTGATTTTTTACATTATTACTAATTTCGATACCACATTCCTTCAACAATTTTACCGAATCGTCGTGCAAGCGGCCGGACTTTTGAATAGCTAGTTTAAGTAGCATTATTTTAATTTTTAGTTTTATAAAGAATAATAAAAAAGGCTCGCCAACTGGCAAGCCTTCAATGTTTTATATTAAGTACACGACAAAACAATTTAGCTTACCCGCGGGATAAGAAATGATGATGATGTGTATGAGTATTTCTAAACATTTGCGCAAATGTAAAGCGAAAAATTGAATATTGCCTAATTTAAAATGAATTAATTGTTAATTAGAAATTTACTTAGTATTATTTCCTTTTAGTATTAGCTGTAGTTCGTCTAATTGCTTTTGATCAATTGCGCCTGGCGCATCAATCATCACATCACGTCCACTGTTATTTTTAGGGAATGCAATAAAGTCTCTGATACTTTCACTGCCACCTAACAAAGCACATAATCTATCAAAACCAAATGCCAGTCCACCATGCGGAGGAGCTCCAAATTCAAAAGCACCTAGTAAAAATCCAAATTTCTCTTTCGCTTCTTCATCACTCATTCCTAAAGCAGCGAACATTTTTTGTTGTAACTCTTTCTGAAATATACGAATAGAACCGCCACCAATTTCATTACCATTTAACACCATATCATAAGCATTGGCTTTGATATTGGCGTAAGGATGTTCTAAATATTTATCCGGGTTTTCAATTTTTGGATTATTATTGATCATTATGGCAATATCATCCGGTTTGGGTGATGTAAATGGATGATGACGAGCAACCCAACGATTTTCTTCTTCCGCGTATTCAAACAAGGGAAAGTCCAGAACCCATAATAATTTGTATTCATTATCCTTACGTAAGCCCAGTCTTTTACCCATTTCCAAGCGTAATTCACTAATTGCTTTACGTGTGCGTTCTTCCTTCCCTGCTAAGATCAAAATCAAATCACCCGGTTTCGCATCCGCAACCTCTGCAATAGTTTTTAGCTTTTCTTCGCTGAAGAATTTGTCTACACTACTTTTTAAAGTTCCATCTGTATTATATTTGATATTGACCAAGCCCATCATTCCAATCTGTGGACGCTTCACCCAATCTGTCAACTCATCTAATTGTTTCCGTGAATATTCTGCTGCACCTGGAACGGCGACAGCCACAACCGTCTCAGCCTCGTTAAATACTTTAAAATCTATACCCTCAAATATTGCGGTTTGATTTTGTTTGGTCGGAAAACTATGCTGGGGAAATTTTAAATTAGCCAGCTTCATACCAAAACGAATATCTGGTTTATCATTCCCATATTGCCACATCGCTTCTTCCCATGATATTCTTTCTATGATTTCATTGTACTCTAATTGTTTGACATCCTCGAATACACGTCGAATCAGGCCTTCAAACATTTGCAAAATATCCTCCTGTTCCACAAAGCTCATTTCACAATCTATTTGTGTAAATTCAGGCTGGCGATCCGCCCGTAAATCCTCATCTCTAAAACATTTTACGATCTGATAATAACGATCGTAGCCACTTATCATTAATAGTTGTTTGAAGGTTTGAGGAGATTGTGGCAATGCATAAAACTGCCCTTCATTCATACGTGAAGGAACTACAAAATCCCTTGCTCCTTCAGGGGTAGATTTAATAAGAAAAGGTGTTTCAATATCCATGAAGTTATTTTCGTGCATGTAATTTCTTACAGAACGACTCACAGCGTAACGTAATTCAATATTCTTTTTTATAGGATTTCTGCGGAGGTCTAAATAACGATATTTCATACGCAAATCATCTCCCCCATCAGTCTCATCTTGAATGGTAAAGGGAGGTACAGCTGATTTGTTTAATATTTTAAAGGATTGAACATCTAATTCAATTTCTCCAGTAGGAATATTTTTATTTTTATTACTTCTTTCTCTAACAATACCTATTACCTGTAGCACAAATTCTCGGCCCAAAGGCGTTTCGTCTAATTGCGCATTTAGTCTCTCGCTAATTAGTAATTGTGTAATACCGTAACGATCGCGTAAATCTACAAAGGTGATAGATCCGAATTTACGCACCGTTTGCACCCAACCTGACAGTGTAACCTCGTTGCCAACATGGGCTAAATTCAACTCTCCGCAACTATGTGACCGATACATATTCTATTAATTTTTAGGATTGCGAAGATAAGGTAAATGAGGAATTTTAGAGATATGGTGTAATACAAAATAGCAAAACGGAGAAAAATGAGCGACTTGTTTTTTGTATTTACTATATCAAATCTGTGGGTAAACCTGACTTTCCGTTCCAATATTGAAATAAAATGATAGATCATTCAACGGTTACTTACATACCTAAAATAGCTATAAGAGAAAGAAGTACGCAAATAATAAGTAAAATAAATTATACTAAATGTAAGATATATTTTACATAATGAAAAACAAACATTACTTTTGTAAAAAAAAATGAAACGAATTCCTCTTCTTCCAAATTATTGTAAAAAGATAGGATTTTTAATTCTTATCCCATCTGTCATTCTTGGCATAGTCAAATGGTATCTTCTTAAAGATTTAAATTGGTTAACTTTTATTCGGTACGTTCCCTACAAAGGATCTTATGTCGATATAGCAAATACACTATTAATTTTGTTGATAATAGCCGGCGGATTAATGGCGGCCTTTGCCAAAGAAAAGATAGAGGATGAATTTATCGTCAAACTAAGATTATCGTCCTTCCAATGGGCTATACTGGTGAATTATATCATACTATTTGTAGCTAGTACATTTTTGTATGGTTGGGATTTCTTAGGTATTATTGCTTGGAATATGTTTACCCCCTTATTCATATTCTTCATTAGATTTAATTACGTGCTATATTGTACAAAGAAAAAAGCAATCAATGACTAATACGTTAAAGGTAGAAAGAGCCATAAAAAATATAACCCAGGAAGAGTTGGCTAAAATAATTGGTGTTAGCAGACAAACAATAAACGCAATGGAAGCAAACAAATATGTTCCATCGACAGTTTTGGCATTGAAATTAGCTCAATATTTTAATAAAAGAGTAGAGGATATATTTCAACTTTCTTCGGATGATTAAATCTATTTTTCCTGCAAAGAAAAGCCTTATCATTATTGGCTAGACCAATCTCTGGCTGCCAATACATCCGCTATGGGGTT